>JAOABV010000003.1:0-53820 GCA_026418155.1 candidate division WOR-3 bacterium
TGCCGAGAGGACCGCAGATTAGACCACCGAAAGGGTCAAGCAAACCACTCAAAACTTCAGTGTTTTTACCATTCTGGTAAATAACAAATTTTCATTTTTACTCTCAAAGAATATGCTAATCTTTTAAGTTTACCCGAATCTCTCTAAAAATTGCCCTTATTTCTTAGAAAACGAGAATGATATGTCTGTATTTATTTTAGCAAAATGTCTCCAAGGTATTGATAATATCGCCTGATAAATTTTTATTTATTATCTTAAATAGTATTTATTTCTCTTGATTTTATATATTTTTTTAATAAGATATTTTATATATTTTTTTTAATAAGATATATATATTTTTTTAATAAGATATAACACTAATGAGAAAATCGTCTAAATTGTTAATTGTCGAGTCGCCAACAAAAGCACATACTATAAAACGGCTATTAAAGGACCGATTTAATGTGCTTTCGTCCAAAGGCCATATTAAGGACTTACCTAAGTCAAAATTAGGTGTTGATATTGAACAAGGATTTACACCGCATTACATTACAATTCGCGGTAAGGCGAAAATTATTAATGAACTGAAAAATGCCGCGAAAAAAGCCCAAATAGTTTATTTAGGCTGTGACCCGGACCGCGAAGGTGAAGCAATTGCATTTCATATTGCAGAAGAAATCAGTAAAAACGGTAAAAATATCAACTTCCAAGAAAAGTCACAATCTAATGGCAAAAATATAAAACGCGTCCTATTCTACGAAATCACGAAAACAGGTATTGAAAAAGGATTAGCCAATCCAACAGAAATTGACCAAAATAAAGTTGCGGCTCATACCGCGCGACGAGTCTTAGACCGATTAGTTGGCTATTTAGTTTCGCCCATATTATGGAAAACTATCCGCGGTGGGTTATCGGCCGGACGAGTCCAAACCGTTGCCTTAAGATTAATTGTCGAGCGGGAAAGGGAAATTCAGAACTTTATACCCGAAGAATATTGGTTGATAAAAGTAGTGTTTAAGACTAAGCATAATGAAGAATTTTCTGCTTTATTAGTAAAAATCGACGGCAAAGAGGAAAAAATCTCCAACGAATCGTCCAGCCAAGCAATTAAAAAAGATTTAGAGGCTGGTCTCGAATATTTTATATCAAAATTACACTCTTACGAGAAGCACAATAAACCACCACCGCCATTTATCACGGCTACTTTACAACAAGAAGCATCACGCAAATTAGGCTTTAGTTCTAAAAAGACAATGTTTATTGCCCAGCAACTTTTTGAGGGAATTAAATTAAAAGATGAAGAAACCGGTCTAATCACTTATCCCCGAACTGATTCTTTACGAGTCGCAGAGGAGTTTATTAATAGCACGCGGAATTATATAACAGAAAAATATGGTGACGAATACTTGCCACCAACAGCACGAAAATATAAAGACCGCAGTGAAACTCAAGGTGCACACGAAGCAATCCGTCCCACATCTATTCATCGTGAGCCATCAGATATTAAAGCATATCTCACACCTGACCAATTCAAACTTTACGATTTAATCTACCGTCGATTTTTGGCATCACAGATGAACGATTCAATTTATCTAATGACCGATGTTGAAGTTGTTGGTGGTAAATATACTTTTCAAGCCCAAGGTGTAAAACAAAAATTTGCTGGGTTTGAAAAGGTTTATGGTGATGGAGTTTCGGAAAAAGACCTGCCCCTGCTTAAAAATGGCGACCAGGTATACCTAAAATCAGTTAATCCGGAACAACATTTCACTCAGCCACCGGCGCGTTATTCAGAAGCATCTTTGATTAAAAAACTTCAGATTAACGGCATTGGTCGACCCTCAACTTATGCCACAATTGTATCCACGATTATGGAACGAAAATATGTTGAAAAAAAACAAGGTCGACTTTTGCCCACACGCTTAGGCTTTATTGTCAACGATATTTTAATCTCTGGCTTTGATAATATTTTTGAGGTCGGTTTTACTAAAAAAATGGAAAAGGAATTAGACTTAATTGAAGCCAATAAAGTAACCTGGCAGAAGGTAATCAATGATTTCTATCTCCCTTTTAAGGAAGACTTAGAAAAGATAAAGAATAAAACTTTGGAAATTAAGCGAAATAATATTGAAGAACTTAAAGAAAAATGTCCAGAGTGCGGAAAACCATTGGTCAAACGATGGGGTAGATATGGACAATTTGTTGCTTGCTCGGGTTATCCTGATTGCAAGTATATCAAAAAAGAAGAAAATAAAGAACCACTAAAATTATTAGACACAAAATGTCCGGAATGCGGAAAACCTTTGACGGAACGCATAAGTCGATATGGTAAATTCATTGCCTGTTCTGGTTATCCAGAATGCAAATACATTCAACAGACTCCTAAACCAGAGCCGGTTTTGCTTGATGAAAAATGTCCGAAATGTGGGAAACAATTAGTAGAAAGGAAAGGACGCTTTGGGAAATTCATTGCCTGCTCCGGATATCCTGAGTGCGAATACAAAGCAAAAATAAAAGCAGTATCCCGTTCTGACCGTTAAGTCAATTTTTTATTTGTTTTATACTGGATTATTTATTAATAAGATTTTTTATTTATTAATAAGATTTTTTAAGTTCGATATTTACTTTAATTATTTAAGTTTAAGAAATAGTGGAGTTCATCTGCCCAGTAGGATAGTCCTATTTTTTCTATCCTTTAGACATTGAGATTATCTTCCAATAATATTTTTACAGTGCGATATTGTTGCAATATTTTAAGTCTCAGAAAATAATGGAAGTTCTTCTGTGTAATAAGACAATCCAATTATCATTTTATATTTAGCCAGTTAGAAGTTTTGACTATCTTTTAGAGAAATTTTTACAGTTCGGTATTATTGCTAATATTTTAAGTCTCAGAGGATAGATGCATTCAAAACAGATATAAGATCTTGTTTAATAATAAGATCTTGTTTAATAAATCGTAGACTGCCTCGGAAATCGTCTTATGAAAAGAAAGTTATGCTTCATTCTTAGTCATTATCTCTTGACTTTTGAGATATTTTTTTTATGCTGTTTATATGGCACATGTTTATACACCAGGTCTTAAAGTAACAGAAAAAACTTTGGTCCGTAAAGAACGCCGGTTACCCTTAAATGGCGAAGTATTAGTAAATCAAGGACAAACCGTCAAGGGTGAAGATATTGTTGCACGAACTTCATTGCCCGGTGATGTCACGACTGTAAATGTGGCGGGTTTACTTGGAGTTCCGGCTGAAGATGTTAAATCCTTGATGCTAAAAAAAGTTGGCGACCCAATAAACAAAGACGAAATCTTAGCCCAATCCAGAGGATTTTTTGGCATATTTAAATCAACGGTAAAATCACCAATTACAGGCAGTGTTGAGAGTATCTCAGACATTACTGGTCAAGTTATTTTACGAGAAGCGCCACGGCCAGTTGAAGTTACCGCCTATATTGACGGCGTGGTGTCAGAAATCTTTCCTAATCAAGGAGTAGCAATTGAAACTGAAGCCAGTTTGGTTCAAGGAATTTTTGGCATTGGCGGCGAAACTCGGGGTGAAATTATAGTTGTTGTTGATAATCCGTCCCAACCGTTAACCCGACAAGATATTGACGAATCTTGTAAAGACAAAATAGTCATCGGTGGGTCGATAGTTGATTTTGAAACCTTGCAATGGGCACGCGAAATCGGTGCTAAAGGTGTCGTCGTGGGCGGTATTGAAGACGCTACTCTGAAAAAATTTTTAGGATACGATATCGGTGTTGCGATTACCGGTTCTGAAAAAATCGGCATCACCTTGATGATTACCGAAGGTTTTGGTAAAATGCGAATGGCTGACCACACATTCCGTTTGCTTAAATCTTTGGCCAATAGAATTGCTTCAATGAATGGTGCCACCCAAATCCGCGCAGGCGTAATTCGACCCGAACTCATCGTTCCATTGGATAGTAAAAAAATAAGTTCTGAACAAATTAAAAAAGATAGTTCGGCTGATGTCGGTCTACAAATTGGTGATTTAGTGCGGATAATTCGCGAACCTAATTTTGGTATGATTGGTAAAGTCGTCTCCCTACCGGTTGAATTAACTGAAATCGAAACCGAATCTAAAGTACGAATCTTAGAACTGGAATTAGAAGACGGTAAAAGAGTCTTTTTACCCAGGGCTAATGTCGAAATTATTGAGAAATGAAGAATGAGTTGTTCAATTTATCTTTTGCTCATTAGCCCTTATCTAAAAGATAGGTGTAAGATTAATTTTAGGCATAAAAAAATAAGAATTGGCTATACATATTATGACATTAAGAAAAAACATTAAATTAATTGGAATATTTTTATGCTTAACATTATCTGGGCTTAATGCTAATTATACTGGTTTTCCATCTTTGCTAATTACTCCCAGCGCTCGCGAAAACGCCCTGGCAGGAACTGGTGTTGCTTGTGCCTATGGTCCTCAGGCAATGTTTATCAACCCAGCCTTAACCAGTGAGTTAAATAGAACTGCAGTTAGTTTTAGTTATACCAATTGGTTCCTTGATATGTATCAACAGAGTTTATTTGCCGTAAGACCTTTACCAATTATAAATTTAGGACTGGGCATAACCAACTTTAATCACGGTGAACTGGAATTAAGACCTAACCAACCAACCGAAACAGAAATTGGTAAATTCTCACCATCAGATTTCAGTTTCTTTCTTAATCTAAGTCGAAAATTAGACGAAAGGGTGTTATTAGGCATTTCTGGTCGATACTATTATGAAAAGATTTTAGAACATACCGCAACTGGCTATGGTATCGATATTGGATTATTGTTTAAAGTCTGGCCACGATTCCATATCGGATTTTCCGTAATTAACTTTGGCCGCACGATGTATTTTATTCGCGATGAATTTTGGTTGCCAACCCGATTTTTAACAGGTATTAATTATGATTTCACTCTTAAACCCAATATAAAAATTGCTTTGGGTTCGGATTTCTCTTATTTTGTTTATGATAAAAGATTGGAATTTAACTCCGGAGTCGAAATGCAAATTTTCCAACAATACTTTATCCGTGCTGGGTATAATTTCGCAGACCTGATAGATCGCCGAACAAAAAGTACGCCAAGTTCTATTTCAATGGGATTTGGTGTGATAATAAAAAAGATTCGACTGGAATATGCATTTACACCTTACAGTGATGGATTGGATGACACTCACCATTTTTCAATCGGTTTCGGCTATTAATGAGAAATCCGCAATATCTATTAATTTTACATGTTTGTAAATTGCCGAGTCCTTTAACAAATTACAGAAAAATATAAATTATCATGGATTGCTTAAATCTAATTTTAAGGTGTTGATATGGCCGACAATTGGCTGGATTTTGAAAAACCGATTGCAGATATCTATAATCGAATTCAAGAACTTATTCCGTTAAGTGGTTATGAAGATGAAATTGCGAAGTTGCGGAATCAGGCAGAACGGCTAAAAACAAAGATATATTCTAATCTTACACCTTGGCAAAAAGTATTAATGGCGCGTCATCCGTTAAGACCCTATACTCAAGATTATCTCGATTTGATGACCACTGAATTTATTGAATTGGCTGGCGACCGGAGTTATGCGGATGACAAAGCAATTATTGCAGGATTGGCAAAACTTGAAGTTGCTGAAAACAATTTTTTGAATTTAGTAATAATCGGAACTCAAAAGGGAAGAGAAACTAAAGAAAAGATTTTAAGAAATTTTGGCATGCCCCATCCTGAAGGTTACCGCAAAGCCCTGCGGGTAATGAAACTCGCAGAAAAATTTGATTTACCAATTGTAACTTTGGTTGATACTCCAGGCGCATATCCTGGTGTCGGAGCGGAAGAAAGGGGGCAGGCCGAAGCTATTGCCCGAAATCTTAAGGAAATGGCAGTATTAAGGGTGCCAATTGTTGCAATAATTACCGGTGAAGGTGGCTCCGGCGGCGCATTAGCGTTAGCCGTCGGTAACCGCGTCTTAATGATGGAATATGCAATCTATTCGGTCATATCTCCAGAAGGTTGCGCGTCAATACTTTGGCGAGATAGTGATAAAGCCGAAGAAGCCGCAAAAGTATTGAAAATTACTGCCCAAGATTTATTGCAATTTGGCATAATTGATGAAATTATTCCGGAACCACTCGGCGGAGCCCACCAAGATTATCGACTGGCTTCTCAATATCTTAAACAAAGCATCATTAAAAATCTTTCCGAATTAAAAAGTCTGTCAAAAGAAGAGTTAGTGCGTCAAAGAATTGAGAAATTCCAGAACATTGGAATCTACCGTGATCGGGCATAAGTAATTAATTTGAATCAATGGAACATAAATGCGGTTATGTAGCAATTTTAGGTCGCCCCAATGTCGGTAAATCAACTCTCCTTAATGCACTTTTAAATTTTAAACTTTCCATTGTCACGCCCAAACCCCAGACCACTCGCAATAAGATTTTAGGTATCCTTAACGCTGAAGATTATCAGATAATTTTTATCGATACGCCTGGTATTTTGAAACCACAATATACCTTGCAACGATTAATGCAAAAAGAAATTACCTCTGCAGTCTCAACTGCTGACTTGTTTTTGATTGTAGTTGAACCTTTTTTACCGCCGAATGAAGAAGAGGTATCCCTGATTAAAAAAGTCAGTTCTTACCCGATGATTCTGGCAATCAATAAAATTGACTGTGTTGACAAACCTTCTTTATTACCAATTATTGATGCATATCAGAAATTTCCTTTTCGAGAAATTCATCCCATCTCGGCGCTTAATCAAGATGGCATCGAAGACCTAAAGAAAAGCATTGTTAATAATTTGCCTTATGCGGAGCCATTCTATCCCAAAGACCAACTGAGCGAGAAACCTGAACGATTTTTTATTGCCGAATTAATTCGAGAAACAATATTTACTCAATATGGTGAAGAAATCCCTTATTCAACTATTGTTGAAATCGAGGAGGTTAAAGAACGGGAAACGGGAAAAACTTATATTCGAGCGATAATTTATGTTCAAAAGCCAACCCAGCGAGCAATTATCCTTGGTAAAGACGGAAACGCTATAAAAAAATTAGGCAGTACCGCCAGAAAAAAAATTGAACAGTTTTTAAATAAACCGGTATATTTGGAATTAATAGTAAAAGTCAAAGAAGACTGGCGTGATAACGAATCTTTTATTAAAGATATTCTCTATAAAATATAAGATATTCTGCAAAGATAAAATGAAATAAGATCTTTCTTTATAAGCATAAGATATTCATGATAGATGATAGATACAAGATATTCTCTATAGATTTTATAAAATATTCTTGGGGAATATAAGATAAACTTTAAAAACAAATTCAATTTAGAACTATAACTTTAAGTAATTTATATTATAAACGATAAAATCAAATAACAGATTATTCTACTAAACGTCGAATAACAATATTTCGGCTACGACATACAATTTTAGAATTTAGTCAAACTCATTCAAATGTTGCCAAGATAATTATCAAGTTAAATACAAATAACATTATAAATTATCTCGTTAAATTATTCTAATTATAAATAATAAAACATGGCGTAGAATCTCTTACAATCGGATTCTCATATAAATATGTAATATGCCTAGGCTCTGAAATGAGCACCGGGCAAAGTAAAGTTCGTTTCACCGCATAAATTATTTTAGGGTCTCATACTTTAAAAGGGCGATCTCAAACTCATGATTTTTTAAAAGGTAAAGTTCATCCCAACATTTCACTCGTTCAGAATTACGAGATATATGTATCCTCATTATTGTTAAATTTTAGTTTAAAACTAAATTTTATGATCTTAATCTTCTTTAATAATGTTATTTTTGAGTTCCGATATCTAACATCAAGTTCGAAATATTTATTTGTATATTTTATGAATATCTATCTATTCACTAATATCTTTTTATTGCTCTTAAGAATCTCATTCAATATGAATTGCCTTTAACATTTAAATCTTACCACAAGAAAATAATTTTGTTAAATAAGTCTTGCAATGTATTCCACAATAAATAATTGATATGAATGCTCAATTTTTATTTTAGATATTGCAATTTTCTCCAACCTTGACAAATTAGGTTATAAAGATATAATTTTATTGTATAAAATTATATATTATTAGATAAATCTATTTAGTGGAAAGGAGCCGATATGGCAAGCAAGCAATTAATGGATATGTTAAATAAAGCCATTGCCCGAGAATTGCAAGTTGCAATTCAATATATGTGGCAACATGTGCAGTGGAAAGGTGTTAAAGCCTTTGCCGTGAAAGATGAACTGAAAGCAATCGCCATTACAGAAATGAAACATGCGGAAGCAATTGCCGAACGATTAAACTATTTGGGCGGAATTCCTACAACAAAACCAGAACCAATTTTTGTGGGCACAACCTTAAAACAGATGATTACTCAAGACAAAAAAGATGAGGAAGGCGCGGTCAAATTATATAAAGAGATAATCGCAATGGCAGAAAAAGAAGGCGATATTACAACTAAGAAAATGTTTGAAGGCATTTTAGCCGACGAAGAAGAACACCTTGATACATTTATTGGATTATTAGAAGAAATATAATATTTCGAAAAATTTTACAGGAGCAATAATGGAAAAGAAAAAGACCAAGAAAGAGACAAAAACTCAAAAAGGGAAAAAATATACCTGTCAAGAATGTGGTTTAGTTGTCACAATAGATAAACCTTGTGGCTGTGTTGAAGAATGTGATATTATCTGTTGTGGCCAATCGATGAAACCAAAGCAGAAATAGTTTTTTGACAGGATTTTTACCAGCGTAACATCAACCTGAATTCGAAACAGCGTTTTTTAGGATAAATAATTATGAATTTAACGATATATAGTCTAAAAGATTTATTGGTTACCGCACTCAAAAGCGAGGTTGAGAGTCGAAACATATATACTCGTTTGGCGGAAAGTGTGGAAAATTTTCTCTTAAAAGACCGATTTAATTTTCTTGCCAGTGAAGAAGAAAAACACCGAGCATTTTTCGAAAATCTGTTTAAACAGAAATTTCCCCAAAGGAAAATTTCTTTACCGAAAAAAAGTCCAGTTCCTTTACCCCAAATAAATTTTGATGAGAAAAACTTTGTGATTAGTGAGATTTTATTAAGTGCAATGAAAGCCGAAAAAGCCGCCTATGATTTTTACACCAAATTGACTAAGAGATTTAAGGACAGTCCTGAGATTCAAAAGATGCTTCATTATATTGCGTCAATGGAAATGGGACATTATCGGATATTGGAACTGGAAAAAGAGAATGCGGAAAAGTTTGAGAGTCACGATATCGAATGGCCCTTGATGCATGTCGGACCATAAATTAGGTAACATTTCTTAATTTTCAGTTATTGTTTAGGAGAAACAATATGAAAAAATGGCGTTGCACTGTTTGTGGTTATATTCACATCGGTAATGAACCGCCGGAAAAATGTCCGAATTGTAATGCACCAAAAGAAAAGTTTGTTGAAGTTCCAGCTGATTTTGAACAAATTCATATTCACCATGCTCAAAAAATAACTTACGGCACAGAAGTGGAAATTAACCCGTTCTTTGGTGATTATGCGTCGCTTGCCCCATATATTTATAATTTACCCGTAGGCAAAAAAGTCGGATTGCATAAACACCCCACTACAGATGAGCTCTTTTTTATCGTTAAAGGTAAAATCAAGTTTCGAGTCGGTCAAAAAGAATTTATTGCTGTGCCGGGTGATGTGGTCCAAGGTAAAATGGATATTCCCCATTCGTTTGAAAATATCGGCGATGAACCCGCGGCATTCCTTTCAGTAAAAGGACCAAAACCAGTTGATTTAGTAATGTTAGAATAAAATAACAAAGTAGGTACCAAATCATTCTTTAATGAAATTAAATCATATTGAAGGTAAAAATAGAGGAAAAATTGTGTTATATGCTTTGAGTACTTGTGGTTGGTGTAAAAGAACTAAAACGCTCTTAAGAGAATTAGGTGTGTCATATGATTATATTGATGTCGATTTGCTTACCGGCAAAGAACGAGACGAAGTTTTAGCCGAAATAAAAAAATGGAATCCAAAACTTTCTTTTCCTACACTTGTAATTCGCGATGCAGAATGTATCGTTGGCTTTGAAGAAGACAAAATCAAGCAAGCATTAACTAATGACTGAAGTCAATATCACCGAAACCGAAGTCCAAGCATTATACGAAAAGTTAATTAAAGATTGTAAAGCATCAGGGTATTATCTCAATCCTGATACCGAATTTGTTAAGGATTTGATAAAGGGACTTCTAATGAACGAAAAGCGGTATGGTTATCAATCTTGTCCGTGTCGAATCGCCTCAGGAGTCAAAGAAGAAGATTTAGATATTATCTGCCCTTGTGATTATCGGGATGCCGATTTAAATGATTTTGGTACTTGTTATTGTGCATTATATGTAACCCGCGAAGTCATCGAAGGTAAGAAAAAGGTCAGCTCAATTCCGGAAAGAAGATTACCTTTAGAAATAAGAAAAAATATGCGCAGGGCAAGTGTCAAAGAAATTTCTACTTTTTTATCGTTACCAGTGTGGCGGTGTAAAGTTTGTGGCTATTTGTGCGCCCGCGAAAAGCCTCCTGACATTTGTCCAATTTGTAAGGTCTCAAGCGATCGGTTCGAAAGATTTATCTAAGGTGGCTTGGCTTAAATTTTAGTTGTATCAAAAGCACTAATGATAATCTCCATTTTTTAAAAACTCAGAAACAACACTAAAGTATAGTATTACTCGGACTCTTTGATAATTGTTCCGGAAAAAACATAGATTTCAGTATTTCTATCCTGCCAGGCATTTTCTGGTAAGCCGGCTTTCCAACAAGTATGCTTTAAGAAAGTTTCTCGGTCCCAGCCTTCTTCAGTTGCCACTTGAGGCAACAATAATCCTTGATTATAGCCTCGTTTTATAACTATACCATGTTTACCAACCTGTATTTCGTTAATGTTTTTGATTCTTCTTAAAGGAGTCATCACGGTAATTTCAATTGTAATATCTTTTAATTCGTTTGCAGTTACGCGAGGAAATCTTGGGTCTTCAGTTGATGCGGCAATCGCCATATCTGAGACTGCTTGATATAGTGGTTTTATTCCTTGAACATAACCAATACAACCACGAAGTTGTCCTCTCTTTTTTAGAGTGACAAATACACCATATTGTTCTTTTAATTTTTCGGTTATTGGTTTAAATTCAGGGATTTTTTTACCTACAATATGATTTTCTATCGTTGTGCGAGCAATTCTTAAAAGTTCTTTTTTCTCCTGTTCCGTTAATTGAATTATATCGTGTTGGTTGATATCATTGGTTTTTATTTCATCAGTTTTAGATTTAGTTTCTGTTTTATAAAATATCGCTGAGGCATAGCCAACACAATAACCTCCTCTTTCTCCCATAACATCATTAGAATTTGTCTGATGAAGTATCTGTGATTGATTTGCACCGAGTAATTTACTAGTAAGCATTACAATGACAATAGGATAGCCACCACAGGCTTGGGCTTTATCTTGTTTTAAGGCATTATATAGACCCTCTGGGTCGAATTTTTCCAGATAACTCAAAGTTAGGGCATCAGTTTTTTTACAAGCATCATAAGAGTAACCATGGTATAAGTCCGAAGAAGCCAATAGTACAACATTCTTATTTTTAATTACATTAGCAATGGCTTGAGCAAGTATTTGACATTCGTTAAAAGTCGGTTCCAAAGACATAATTGGTACAATCTTAAAATCTTTAAGCGTTCGCTGGAGAAAAGGAAGTTGGACTTCTAAGGAGTGTTCTTCCGAGTGGGCATCTGGAAGATTTCTAATTTTATTGCTCTGTGTGATGATTGCTTGAGCAACCGATTCATCAATTGCAACTTGCCCCAAAGGTGTTTGCCAACTGCCTTGTCCATATACCGCAAAACCCTGAATAAATACTCGGTGAGTTGGACCAAGCATAATCACTGTTTGAATATCTTTTTCTGCTATCGCCTTATAAGCATAGGCCGCAGTTGGACCAGAATAAGGGTAACCTGCATGAGGCACAACAATCCCAATAATTTTACCGTGAATTTTAGGCGTCGTAGTTTTAATTAAAAGGTCATCAACGGTTTTCTGGAGAATCTTTTTGTCACCCGGATAAAATTGACCGGCAACAACTGCTTCTCTTATCATCTTCGCCTCCAATGAGAAGATAAAAATAATACAAATTATTATTAATATAATAATCCTCTTCATCTTATTGATTTTAATCTTTGCATTCTTGCTTTACCACATTTGGGGCATATCCATTTTCTTTGTTTATGAAAAGTTCGTTTGACCTCAACCATTTTTATTTTACATCGGCGACAATACATCCTATTAAAAACTTATTAATATTTTAACTTGAGATTCGTTCCAGATGTTCAGAGGCTTCTTTGAGTTGAGGGTCAAGTTGTAGTGCTTTACGATACATTTCTTGCGCTTCAGGAATTTGATTGGATGCTTCGTATGCTAGTCCTAATTGAAAGTAGACCTTGGCGTCAGGCTGTAATTTTAATGCCGACTTAAACTGTTTTATGGCTTCAGAATATCTCTGATTCAAGATATAAAATTGACCAAGTTCAATATAATCTTGCGCGGTCACAGGTTTTTTCTTAGACATAGTGTTTTATGCAATTAAGTCATTTTTAGTATTGCAGAATATTACATTCGTTCAATTTTTTCTAAGTCTTCATATTTACCAAGAATCGTCAAAATATCACCTTCTGAGATTTCATCCTCAGCCCCAGGGCCAATAATTACATCTTCTTTGAAATCCGGTGTTCCCTTTTCTGTGATAATCGGAATTTTGCGTTTGATAGCAATAACTGTTACATTATATTTTTCCCGAAGGCCAATTTGTTTTAATGTTTTACCAATAAACTGTTTTGGCGCAGCAATTTCAATTATACTGTGAATTGGCGAAAGTTCAATGTAATCAAAGATTTTTGTGGAAAAGAAACTTTCTGCAAGTCGAGTTGCCACTTCGCGTTCTGGATAAATTACTTTATCTGCGCCAATGCGCTGGAGGATTTTGCCATGACGGTCATTAACAGCTTTAACAATCACTTGTTTGACACCAAGTTCTTTCAGAATCAAAGTAATAAGAATACTAGTATCGATATTTTGACCAACACTGACAATAGCAACATCAACATCAGCAACACCGATATCTTTGAGAGCGCGCTCATCAGTTGCATCTAAAACAAAACTATGTGTCACTAGTTCTGCAAATTCTCGAACTTCGTTTTCGTCTGAGTCAATAACCATTACTTCAAAGCCTTTTTCGGCTAAGGCACGAGCAATGCTCGAGCCAAAGCGTCCTAACCCAATAACAACAAAACTTTTAGCCAACTAAAATCACCCCCTCAGGATATGAGTACGATATAATTTTTTTTCTAATTAATGCGGTGGCTAAGGTTAAGATACCAACTCGGCCAATAAGCATTGTTAGGATGATGACTAATTTTCCTAAGACTGTAAAATCATAGGATGCAGAAAGATTAGTCATTATCTCAGAGCCACGAGATAAGCCGACTGTACCAAATGCCGAAAATAATTCAAAAAGACATGTAAGTATGTTCATATCGGGTTTATTAAAGATTAAGAGTAAAATCAGAGATGTCAAGAGCCAAGATATGGCTAAGCCAACAATTAAAAATGCCTTAAAAATTTGTTCTTGAGCGACCCGTCGCCGATATAGAAAAATTTCCGATTGGCCGGTGAGTAGGGCTTTAATTTGAAGCAAAATAATACTGAAAGTGGTCGTTTTAACACCACCACCTGTTCCGCCAGGCGAAGCACCGATAAACATTAAAACAATTATAAATAATAAAGTTGCCGGATGAAAGATTTTGAGACTAAGAGTATTAAATCCAGCAGTTCGCGCAGTTACCGCATGAAAGTAGGCATTGAGAATTTTTAAGGAAGTCGGATAAAGTCTTAAAGAACCACGCCACTCTAATAAAAGAATTAACAGTGTGCCAACAACAATAAGGATTAATGTGGTTGTTAACACTGTTTTGGTATGTAAGGAAAGATGGTTATTAATTTTTTTGACATAGGTCTTATATAAATCAGAAATCACAACAAAGCCAATACCACCACAAATGAAAAGAAAAGATATTGTTAATAAGACAAAATAATTTGTTGAATAGTTAGTGAGATTTTCAGAAAAAGTGGAGAAGCCGGCATTACAGAATGCGGAAACTGAATGAAAGATTGCATGACCTAATGCATAAAAAATTTTCATTGGCGTATAGTGTAAAAAATAGATAAAAAGGGCAAGTGCCCCTAATGCTTCAAAAACTAAAGTAACTCTTAAGACAGTAAAGCCGAATCGCTTAAGATTGTCGTAAGTAAAGACATTGAATGATTCTTTGGCAACCAATCGGTCTCGCAAACTTAGTTTCTGCCTTAAGAAGAAGAAAAAAGTCGTAGAAAGGGTCATATAACCTATACCACCAATTTGAATTAATAATAGAATGATTAATTTTCCAAATAATGTAAAGTCTGTAGCAGTATCTCTTACAATCAATCCCGTGACACAAACTGCTGAAGTTGCGGTATAAAACGCATCAATCAGGCTAATATTTTTAGATGCGATAGGAAGATATAAGAGTAATGCACCAACGATAATAATGGACAAATAACCAAAAACCAGTAACCGACCAGGGTTTACTTGGCTTGCGAGTCGTGCCATTTTGTTAAAGATTTTAAACAACTTTTTATAATATCTTCAATTTTTTGCTTGCTCGTATCGAAGACAACAGTATTCGGATAGGATTTTAGATGATTCAGAAAAGGAATATTTGATATAGGGATTGTAGCAATGACGGCTTGACGGTTAGCCTTGTGAAAAATTTCTTGAATTGCACTTTTGAATTTATCGCTCATCAGTTCCATTTTACCAATTTCGTCGATAATAATCAAATCTTTTTCTTGTAACGCTTTTTTTAGACTATTGATGCCGATTATTTCTAAGTCAGCAAGATTCACTCCATATCTTGAGATACGAAGCGAACTTCTATACTTCTGGTGGGCTAAAACACCTTGTTCACCAAAAGTCGTAACTATTTTAAATCCGATTCTTTTGCCATTTTCTTTTATCTCTTCAGTAAAAAATCCGCCAAACGAAATATTAGGCAATAAAGATAAGAGTTTTTTAATCAAAGTGGTTTTACCTGAACGCGGCTTACCAGTTATTAAAATCTTCATTACTTAAGCACGAATACCAAAATTTAACAAATCCGACAAATATTTAATCAAAATCGAAGAAAAATTTTTGTACTGTTTGCCAAATATGCAGTAAATGTTTCTTCATTTCAATAACCTTGGCGACCAAGTTGGTGAAAAGGCGCCGCCTACATTGGTAATTTGGCGCAGTCCCGTACCATTCCAGTGCATTGTCCAAATTTCATAGGTACCAGTGCGATTAGAACTAAAAGCAATATGTAGTCCATCTGGAGACCAAGATGGTTCTTCATTATTTCTCAAGCTAGTGAGCCGCATGCGGTTATCCCCAGTTAAATCCGTAATAAAAATCTGATTTGTACCATCTTCAACGCGTGAGACGAAAGCAATTAAATCGCCACGAGGAGACCAAGCCGGCGAAGTATTATAAGAGCCTTCAAAAGTCAGGCGCCGCATATTGGTGCCATCAACATTAATTATATAAATTTGGGGTGTGCCGGTACGGTCCGAGACAAATGCCAATTCACGACCTGATGGCGACCAGGTTGGGGAAATGTCTATTGAATGACCATAAGTAAGGCGCCGAAGATTTTTGCCATCAGCATTCATTAAATAAATATCCGGAGTTCCATCGATAGTTAAACTGAGTGCTATTGTTTTGCCATCCGGCGAATAGGCCGGCGTAGTATTAAGACCATCTTTACCACAAAATAAGTCAATTTTATCTTTGTTTAGATCATAAGTATAAATATTGAGATTGTTTTTAGCATAACTGCAAAAAGCAATCTTATTTGCTAATGGTGACCAGTCAGGAAAGAGTTTGTAGCCACCATCTTTAGTGAGTTGCTGAAAATTAAAGCCATCATAATCAACCCGTGCTAATTCTTTATTTTTTCCGATTCTTATAGAAAATGCAATTTGAGTCTGGTTGATGCCTTCTTCACCAGTTAATAATTTAATTACATCATCGGCAATCTTATGTGCTAACCAACGGTAGTTTTCCGTAATTTCATATCCCTTAGTTCCAATAAGTCTTCGACTAAATAAATCATAAAGTCTAATGTTTAATATAGTTCGCTTCTTAATTTGGATATCGCCGGCTAAAAGCACTTGGGCGCCTATTTTCGACCATTTATTAAAATCAATCCTTTTTTCATATGTGCTGAGTGTGGAATCGATGGGCATTGGAACTATTTCAAAATAAAGCGAATAACCTAAATCGTCAGATATCACTTGTTTTATATTTTTACTAACATTAGATAATAATTCTGGAGCAATAGATGGTAAAAGAAAATCAGCGATAACAATGCTAATCTTTTTTCTGGTAGCACCGGCAGTAATTTTTGCCCAAATTTCTTGTTGAGCATAAAGAATTTGCCACAAAGACGAAACACAGAGAATAATTAAAAATATCTTATGCTTCACGTTTGCGTTTTAGTCTTCTCTCAATAAATTTTGGCGGACCACCTGTTATCGTATCTACAGTGATAATACATTCGCTGATGTTCTTTTTTGATGGTAAATCAAACATAATATCTAACAGCGCATTTTCCAGAATTGAACGAAGGCCACGCGCTCCGGTATTTCGGACTAAAGCCAATTCTGCGACTTTTTCCAATGCAGGTCGCTCAAAGGTCAATTTAACGTTTTCTAAATCAAAATAGTGTTGATATTGTTTGATTAAAGCATTGCGGGGTTTAGTAAGAATATCGAGTAAGGCTTGGTGCGATAGACTGTGCAATGAGACAATAATAGGTAATCTACCGACTAACTCTGGAATTAGGCCGAATTTTATTAAATCGTCAGGTTCAACAAATTTTAGCAATTCATCTTTATCTTGGCTATTTTTTGACATGATATCGGCTTGAAATCCCATTCCTGATTTTTTTAGCCGATTTTCAATTATCCTTTCTAAACCAAAAAAAGTACCGCCACAGATAAAGAGAATATTTTTAGTATTAATTTGAATATATTCTTGTTCTGGATGTTTTCTGCCGCCTTGAGGTGGAACATTGGCAATAGTCCCTTCGAGAATTTTTAGCAGGGCTTGTTGGACACCTTCGCCGGAGACATCTCGGGTAATAGATGGCGAATCACTTTTGCGGCCGATCTTATCAATTTCATCGATATAGACAATACCAATCGAAGCCAAATCTAAATCCCAATTAGCAGCTTGAATTAGTCTTAATAAGATATTTTCGACATCTTCACCGACATAACCCGCTTCAGTAAGTGGTGTAGCGTCAGAAATAGAAAACGGCACATTTAAAAACTTTGCTAAAGTTTCGGCTAATAAAGTTTTACCGACACCAGTTGGACCAATAAGTAAAATATTGCTTTTCTCAACCTCAACTTTAGGCCTTGGAGAAAATACTCGTTTATAATGGTTGTAGACCGCAACAGATAGAACTTTTTTTGCGCGCTCTTGGCCAATAACATATTCATCTAAAAAAGATTTAATTTCTGAAGGTGGAGGCAATGTATGGAGTGTAGCAAAAAAACGATGTTTCTCTTTATCTTGTAAAAGATTCCAGGTTAAGCGAACGCAGTCATCACAGATGTTAGCACCATGGCTACCAAAGAGCATCCGGACCCGATTTTCTGGCCGGTTACAAAACGAACAATAGCGGGTTTTCATAATGCTACAAAATCACAAAAGCACAGATGAAAAAGTTTGATGTTTTTGGGATTCTCTTTCGAGTAGAATTTTGGCGTTAATTTATTCATTTTCGCTTTTCGATTACTTCATCGATGATACCATATTCTTTAGCTTCTTGGGCGGACATAAAATAGTTACGGTCAGAATCAGACAAAATTTTTTCAATGGGTTGATTAGTATGTTTGGCTAAAAGTTCTGCCAGTTGCTGTTTTAGTCTAAGGATTTCTTTAGCATGAATTTCGATGTCTGTTGCTTGACCCGAAAGACCAGAAACTTCTGGTTGATGAATCATAATTCTTGAATGAGGCAGAGCAAAACGTTTATTCTTTTCACCAGCTGCCAAAAGTAATGCGGCAAGACTTGCAGCCATTCCCATACATATCGTGGAGACTTTGGGCCGGATATATTGAATCGTATCATAAATGGCTAAACCTGATGAGACAATACCCCCGGGGGAATTGATATAGAGAGAAATATCTTTATCTGGATCTTCGGCTTCCAAAAATAATAATTGAGCAATAACTAAATTGGCGACATTATCATCAATGGGCATGCCGATAAAAATAATTCGTTCTTTTAAGAGACGAGAATAGATATCATAAGCCCGTTCGCCTCTGCCTGTTTGCTCAATTACAATCGGAATATACATAATACCTCCATTATAATCTTAAATAACTAACATCTGAAACTTCTACGAAAATCAATTTTTGCTCCTGAATCTACAAAAATCACCGAAATTCTTTCGTCTATGTTTATTGTATGTTTGATAGCATTTTTCCATTGCTCTCAATATCTATCGGTGAAGGATTTCAATAAATTCCCTTAGAAATTCAAATTTTGGAGTTAAGCATTTTTATGATATTTCGGCTTTTTGTAAAAGAAAGTCCAGAGTTTTTTCTTGTTGAATTGCAGAAATAAACTTAGAACTAAAACGAAGATTTTTTAGTTGTTCTTCACTGACACCCATCTGAGCGTATTTCTGGACCTCGTTTTCAATCTCCTCAGGTGTGACTGTGATGTTCTCTTTTTCGGCAATACGAGATAAAATAATATCAAATTTTGCTTTATCAATTGCTAAAGGCAGGAGTTTACTTCGGTTTTCTTCGTTATCAGGTAAATGGTATTGACTAAGAATATCTTGATAGGCATAATCGACTAATGATTGGGGTGGTTCAAAGTCATAGTCTGCGACTAAATAACGATAGATCTGATTTTTTAAGTCTTCTTCGATAATCCTTGTGCGTTCCTGTAAGATTTCTTCATTAATTTGAGCACGCATATCATCTAAGTCTTTAAATCCTAAATTGCTTGCCAATTTATCGTCAATTTCAGGTAGTTGTCGAATTTTAATATCCCGAATATAGAATTTATAGGTCAAAGTCTTTCCCCTCAATATTTCTTCGGGATGGTCGGTACCAAAAATTAAATTAACACTTTTTTCTTCGCCGGCAGCACAACCGAGCAATGCTTGATTAATATTAGGGTGATTTCTTTCACTGCCAAGTTGAAGCATAATGCCTGATTGTTTTTTTGCGACCAAGGTTTCATTTTCATAAATTTCGTAGTCAACTAAAATAAAATCACCAATTTCTGCCGGTCGATTAGCAGTAATAAAGGTAGCACATTTTTCTTGAATAGTTTTAATTCGGCGTTCAAATTCCTGGTCAAAACCAACTGGTTCTTGTTTTTTAAGTTTGAGGCCAATATAATTTTTCATTTCAAAATTTGGAATAACTTCAAACGAAAGGTCAAACTTTAGAGTTTTATCATCGGAAAGTAAGTAATCACTAATTTTGGCTTGAGTGATCGGTTTTAAGTCGTGGGCATTAATAATTTCCTTATAAATTTCATCAAACAATTCGTCAATGGCAATGGCTTCAAAAGAAGTGCCATATCTTTTCTGTAAGATAGGTCTTGGAACTTTACCTTTTCGAAACCCAGCAATCTGAACCTTTTGCGCATAAGATGCGGTAACATCCTCGATCTTCTTTTTTACGCGTTCAGATTCAACTGTTACCTCAATTTCTCTTTGCCAAGATTTTGGCTCTTTAATCTTAATTTCCATATATATTTATTTAATCCTTTCTTCTGAGATAAAATACTAACATTATTGTTTTCAATCTTTAGTTATATATTTAGCATTTAGTTGTTAGTTTTTATATATGCGAGGAGGGGGAATTGAACCCCCACGGATTCTATCCACTGGATCCTAAATCCAGAGCGTCTGCCAAATTCCGCCATCCTCGCAAATGACTAATATCACGATGCTTCTTTTTATATATGATACATTAGTATAAACCCGAGTTAATAATCTGTCAAGGATTCAAGAATGTAAGGTCGTAAAAAGTGCCGCAGAATATACACAGGATTCATATCCGTATCGGAGAAGAAAAAAATGACGACCCAAAGCGAGTCAGTAAGGGTTCATTGATTTTCATACCTTCTGCGACAGAAAATTATCTTTTTAATGCCGTCTAAGAGAATTTGGCAAAAATTAATTTGTCACTTGAAGTAATAAGATTATTGAATATTTCTTATAATTTTCTGTATCATCAGAGGGTTCAGTGGTTCTTTATCCACGGTCTTCAAATGAGAGTGTTCGGGAAAAATGTCCCCGAACTAATTGAAAATACAGCAAAATAAGAACAATAGTCGGTAAGTTTAGTATATTAAGTGGCAAAACTTGACTTCCTTAGAACTCTTACATAATTCTTGACAGATTAAATTTTTTATAATATTATATTTTTTATAATAATAGACTATTTTTAACAGACGATTTTTTATGATAGATATAAATAAAGAAATTAAAGAAAATATTGAATCGTTATCTGGTCAGCGATTCTCAGATTGTTATCAATGTGGCGAATGCACAGCAGGTTGTCCAGTTGCGTTTGCAATGGAACCAGTACCATCACAAGCAATTCGTTTGCTCCAATTAGGTAAGTTTGAAGAGGTTTTAAATTCGTCAGGTATCTGGCTTTGTGCGGCTTGTAATGTTTGTGGCGAGAGGTGTCCTCGAGGAGTTGATTATGGTAAAATTGCTGATGCTTTACGAGCCATTAATCTTCGAAATAAAATTACGCATTTAATTTTAGAACAAGTTGACAAAAACAGCATTTTAGATGCACCGCAACAAGCATTCATCGCCGCATTTCGTAAATTTACGACATGACACAATCATTATATTATGCATATTGCGGCATTATGCAAAATTGTGGAATGAAACGATTGAGACATTGTTTGTATTGTCGATTTCGTAAATTCATATTATGAAACAATTGGCATATTATCCAGGCTGTACTTTGTACACAAAAAGTCGAAATCTTGATTTGTGCGCCCGCGAGTCTGCATTAATTTTGGGTATCGAACTTAAAGAACTGGATACTTGGAATTGTTGTGGCGCTATCTATTCGACGGTGCAAGATGATTTGGCTAATCAGGTTGCGCCGATTCGAAATTTGATCGAAGCCCAAAAAATCTCTAATACCACAGATTCAGCCAAGTTAGTTACTCTCTGTGCTGCGTGTTATAATGTGCTAAAACGAAGTAACCATAATCTTTTTGTGCCCGAAAATGAGATTTATCGCAAACGGATAATGAATTATTTAGAAACTGATTATAATGGTAAAACTGAAACCGTCCATTATCTTGAAGTATTAAAATATGATATCGGCTTTGAAAGTCTAAAGTCAAAAGTTAAAAATAACCTTAATAGTCTGAAGGTTGCATCTTATTATGGTTGTTTAATGGTTAGACCATCCGATGAATTAAATTTTGATGATCCGGATAATCCAACGATTATGGATGATATGTTTTTTGCTCTTGGTGCGGTGCCAATTAATTATGCTTTTAAAACCGAATGTTGTGGTGGTTATCTTTTAGTTAACAAACCTGAAGTCGCAATAAAATGTGCTCATCAGATTTTAGAAAATATTATCGAATCTGGTGCGGATTGTGTTGTAACCACTTGTCCCCTATGTCAATATAATTTGGATAAATTTCAAGTCCCACATTCTAAACTCCAAATTCCTGTTTTTTATTTTACTCAACTCTTGGGATTAGCACTTGGTGTATGTGAAAAGATTTTAAATTTAGCGAACCATTATGTTGACCCTAAACCTTTATTAAAACAGAAAGGACTTTGGCCATGAAATCGACCAAAAAACGAATAGGAGTTTTTGTCTGTCATTGTGGAATAAATATTGCTGGGACAGTCAACATTCCTGAAGTTGTTAAAAAAATCAGAGAATCGACCGATGTTATTGAAGTTATTGACCACCAATATTGTTGCTCTGACCCTGGTCAAAATCTTATAAAAGATACAATTAAACAGAAAAATTTGGATAGTGTTGTGGTTGCTTGTTGTTCACCAACTTTACACGAAAATACTTTCCGAAAAGCAGTTGCTAGTGTTGGTGTGAATCCGTATAATTGTGAAATTGCAAATATCCGCGAACAGTGTTCATGGGTGACTGAAGACAAAGAAAAAGCCACAGATAAAGCAATTCGTATTATTAAGACAATTATTAAAAAAGTAGAGTATGATGAACCGTTAACTCCAATTAGCATACCGGTTACCCGTAAGGCTATGGTTATTGGGGCTGGAGTTGCCGGTATTCAAACTGCTCTGGATATTGCTAATGCTGGTTATCCGGTAATTCTTTTAGATAGAAACCCATCCATCGGTGGTCATATGTCTCAATTATCAGAAACCTTTCCCACCCTTGATTGTAGTCAATGTATTCTTACTCCGAAAATGGTTGAAGCCAAACAACATCCCAATATCACACTTATGACTTATGCAGAAGTGGAAGAAATTAACGGTTATATCGGTAATTTCAAGGTTAAAGTTAGGCAAAAAGCAAAATATGTTGATTGGGACAAATGCACTGGTTGTGATATTTGTATTGGAAAATGTCCGAAAAAAGCTAAAGATGAGTTTAATCAGGGATTATCCGAACGGAAAGCAATTTATAAAATGTTTCCTCAGGCAGTGCCCAATCGTGTTGTAATTGATAGAGAAAATTGTCTCTATTTTCAAAAAGGTGCTTGTCGATTATGCGAAAAGAACTGTCCATTTGGCGCAGTGAAATTTGACGACCAAGACCAAATCAGAGAATATGAGGTTGGCGCTATTGTTTTAGCAACCGGCTATGATTTGATTGATAAAAAAATACTCACTTCTTATGGTTTTGGTAAATTGAAAAATGTTGTTGACGGACTACAGTTTGAACGCATCTTATCGGCATCCGGTCCTTTTATGGGAGAGGTGCGAAGACCTTCAGATGGTAAAGTACCAGAAAGAATTGTCTTTGTGCAATGTGCGGGTTCTCGTGACCCGGAAAATGCGATGGCATATTGCTCGAAGATCTGCTGTATGTATACGGCAAAACAAGCAATTTTATACAAACATCGGGTTCATCAAGGCGAAGCAATTGTGTTCTATATTGATGTCCGAACTGGCGGTAAAGGTTTTGAAGAGTTCTATAAGCGAGCCACAGATGAAGGAGTTTTATATATTCGAGGTAAAGTCTCAAAAATATTTGAAAAGGGAGATAAAGTCATTGTTTGGGGAGCGGATACTTTAACGGGTAAAAAGGTTGAAGTTGAAGCCGATATGGTAGTTTTGGCAACCGCAATGATTCCGTCAGCAACAAAAGAATTTGCTCAAATGTTAAAGATTACTCAAGACGAATATGGATGGTTTACTGAAGCACATCCTAAATTAAGACCGGTCGAAACATTAGCCGGCGGTTTCTTTTTAGCCGGTGCTTGTCAAGGACCAAAAGATATTCCTGAGGCAGTTGCTCAATCATCAGGAGCTGCAAGTAAAGTGATTGCACTCTTTGCTTCAGAAATGCTCGAACATCTGCCGGTTATTGCTGGTGTGAACGAAGATATCTGTTCGGGTTGTGCAATCTGTATAGATGTCTGTCCTTATAAAGCAAGAGAAATGGTGGTATCTGAAGATGGCAAAAAAAGGAAAGTGAAAGTAATTGAGGTCTTGTGCGAAGGTTGTGGTGCATGTTCCGCAGCATGTCCAGCCGGTGCAGCGCAACAAAAGAATTTCAAAGACCAGCAGATTCAAGAAATGGTTAAAGCCGGATTGGAGTAAGAATGGAAAATTTTGAACCCAAAATTATTGGATTTATTTGCAAATGGTGCACATCAGCAGGTGCTGATTTAGCCGGCACATCGCGTATGACTTATCCGGCGAATATGATTCCAATTACGGTCTTTTGTTCCAGTCGCATTGACCCTCAATATATTCTTTGGGCCTTCAAAAAAGGTGCCGATGGCGTTTTTGTTGGAGGTTGTCATCCTAACGATTGTCATTATCAAGATGGTAATTATAAAACAATGAAACGAATACCAATACTTCGAAAGTTACTCCAAGATTTAGGAATCGAACCGGAAAGATTGAGATTAGAGTGGATATCAGCATCTGAAGCTGATAAATTTAAAAAGACCGTCACTGAATTTACTGAAACCATCAAAAAATTAGGACCGCTATCGGTAAAAGATTAAAAAGATTAGATATTTCCTATTGGAAGGATATAAGAGAGTAATACAACCATAAGTTATAAATGAAGCCGATTATTCTCTTAACTAATGATGATGGTATTAAAGCCGATGGGTTAAAGGTTTTGGAATCAGCAGTAAAAGATTTAGGCGATGTCTATGTTGTAGCTCCAACTCAGAATCGGTCAGCCGCAAGCCATTCCTTTACATTACGACAACCAATTAAGATTTGTCAGATAAAAGAAAATTGGTATGCAGTTGATGGGACACCAACCGATTGTGTTCTGATTGCGCATCATGGACTATTTAAAAAAGCAATTTCGCTGGTAATTTCTGGAATTAATAACGGTCCGAATATGGGTGACGATGTGTTATATTCTGGCACGGTTGCTGCAGCAATTGAAGGCACAATTTTAGGTATTCCATCAATTGCAATTTCTTATCGTAAAGATGGTGTAAATAGTGATGTTGCTGTTAAGTTAATAAATCAATTAGCAAAACACCTATTAAAACATGGTCTGCCTAAAAAAACCTTACTTAACATTAACATTCCTGCTGGTAAAGTTAAAGGGTTAAGGATAACGAGAATGGGAAAAAGAATTTATAAGGATATGGCAATAAAAAATGACCATCCCTCAGGCGAAGTATCTTATATGATTGATGGCGAATTAAGTTGGGAAATTGAACCAGGCACCGATTTTGAAGCAGTTGAGCATAATTACATTTCCATTACACCGCTTCATCTGGATATGACTAATTATCGAGAAATCGCTACTTTTCGAAAAAAATTCTCAAGACTAATTAAGATTCAATAGACACATATGCCTCAAAAGATAATTTTTGCTTCTTTTATCCAAAAACTAATCTAAAAACATTCTGTCCGAATCGAAATCAGTTTTTCTTACAAACTATCTCATAGGTAATCTGTTAAACTATATTTGCTATATATTAATAAAGATTATCAAAGTATTTGTTTTATATCAATTGAGACACCGACAATAACATATTCTAAAAGACAATTTAAGCTAACTGATAGGCGACTTTCTATATCGGATATAGGATAACATAATACTATGTTTTTGCTAGGATTGGGTAAGGGTTGGGCTGATATCCCTCTGTACCCGTACTGCACCCTCACTAATGCAGACTTTATATATAAAAGATTGTGACTCCGTGTATTAACTAAAGATTTAATGTGTTAGATAAAAGTAATTTCTACTTGATGTTAATATTAAACTGACACTTTGTTTGAACCTGCAGAAAAAGCAAATCAAAAAATAAAATTAGTCTAATATGGTGAGTTTTCTATTTAAAAAATGCTTTGGTTAAGATTTTTGTCTTTTTTTGAATATGCTTAGCGAGTTCTTCCAATTTCTGATTACTAAGCATCTTAACTTCGGATTTTGCTACTGGTCGGTCAGTAGAACAAATTTGAATAGAGATTGGCTTAATTTTGATAATTGCCTTAATCCAATCATTTAATGCTTCATCCGTATAATTCTTTATTGGTCCGTCAATGAAAACTGCTTGAATCGTTATCGGCAACTGTTCTGAAACACAAACTAAACTGTCAATAATATTGCCAATTTTCAATTCAGCAACCGGTTGGTTAATTTTTTGGAAAAGTTCCTCATCCGCAGTATCTAATTTAAATATCCGAAATTCAATTAAAGATAAAGTCGCTAAATCCACTTCCTCATCATAGGTGGATCCGCAAAAATCAACTAAACGCGATGAATTGCTAAGTAGGGCTAATGGCACTTGAGGATAATAACGGTCTTTTAACCTTCTTATATCAAAAACAATTTTAGCAAAGTCCGGATGTAGCATTGGTTCGCCATTACCTGAAAATGTTAGATAGTCAAATTTTTGATTACTACAAATTACCTGTTCTACTGCAGATACTATTCTTTCCACACTGGGTAAATCGTTACGCGCCGGCTTTAAAACTTTCTTGTCAGTGCGACCATAATGACAATAAATACAATCAAAACTACAGATTTTTTTTTCACAGGAAAGTAGATTAATCCCTAAAGACCGCCCTAATCTTTTTGAATTGACCGGCCCATAGACAATACCTTTTTGTAAAGGAAGAACTGCCATTAGTTAATATATGAGTTTAAAATAATTTTCTGTAAAATAAGAACAAATTTTATTCACTAATTAAAACTACAACTTTGCACTGCTCTAAAAGTTTTAAGTTATTTTGGGAACTGTGAAGTAATTTACCTGCGGATGATGAAATGACTATATCGGTATTATTCTTACCAATACTTTTTAAAGCGGTAATCCTAATGGGATTAATTCCAACTCGTTCGTTTTGAAATGCTTCAGTTAAAGAACTTGTATAGACTAATAACCCTCGCTCAACACAATACTCAGGTTTGACAAAACTGAGACCATATGCTTCTCTATTATCGTCAGTATAAATCTTAGGAAACAATGCTGGATTAAGGCTTATATCCCGAGCATCAATTAAAACTCCGGTATACCGGGGTGAATCTTCTTCTAAAGGAATTAATTTGACATCTTTAGGAACTTCTACGTTTTCAGGCCAGGGTCTCTTACAAATAGGACAACATAAAGGTACTAAAGGTGTTCCGCCACCAGTATAAGGAATTAATGTTTTGAGAATAGGACCGGTAATTGGAACTTCATATTCCATAATTAATGAACCATCAGAAAGGAATTTGTTAGCATACTCTTGGGGATTGATATTGAGCCGGGCGAATTGTTTATTGATTTTAGGATTTTCAGATAGATATTCAGCAACAGTCCGACAAGAATCATAGTAAATTTGTTTGATAATACTTTTCGCTTGGGCTTCCAAAAGATTTTGAAACTCTGTTGGTTCTTCCGGTTTTTCTTTAACTGAAAATCTTATTGACCAATTTAGAAAGTCTATTTTATCTGTGAATCCAAAACTAATAATTAATAAGATTATCAACACAATTAATTTCACTCGCATTTTAACTCCTATTTTGAATCATTTAGCAATTAAAAAACTAATCCTGAATTTACAAGGCATTTTTCACGAATAAAGCGGGCGACGGGACTCGAACCCGCGACCCCGAGCTTGGGAAGCTCGTGCTCTACCAGGTGAGCTACACCCGCAAAAGAAACCACATATTGTGTGGTTCATATTCTGATTTTAGTTGAAAACCGAAATCTGTCAAGTATTTCTTCAGAATTTCTCAAAAATGCTACAGACATATAGGGTCTATAGCGAAAAAATCAGTAAAATTCTTCTGTATCTCTTGTGCCTAAAAGAAGATGTTCTTTCGTTATCTGAAGGTGCTCTTTTTTTAATATCTTCTTGCCTTTACTGCTTTTTGCCAATTGATTTTAGTTTCTGAAACAGACTTTAGTTCTTTCATCGTGCCAATTGCTATCCAGTTAAATTGGACATTGTTTTCGCCAGTCCATCCTAAAATTGGTTTTAATTGAACTTTGAATCCTTGAACATTTGTTTCTTTCACAATTAACATTCCAATTGGGTCTCCCATAGGTGTTATGTGGATAATGATAGGTAGATCACTGCGCACATTTTCGGTAAATACCTTATCAAAATAGATTGTGCTATAATCATCTGTAATTTGACCCATTCCACAAGTAATTATTTTGCGCTCCGAACTAACAACTGAATAGGCAGGACCATTGTCAGTTGCAGTTACCCAACCGCCGGTAGCAAAACCAGTGCCATAAGCGTAAATTGCGGTATCAGACTGGGAATCTTCAAATGCATGCGCAATTATTGCCGGCGCGTCTTCTTCTCCTGCCCAGAAAATACCGCCAACATTATTTCCCCAAACATCTAGACCAACATCATCCGCAACAAAGACATAAAGACCAGCGGTTCCGGCTTGATGTACATAGAACCCACTTTGACCAGCATTACCAACACTAACGCCGTGAACAGAAGGTTCTTGTATATAAATTCCGTGTTCATCTGCTTTTCTAATATTGACACCTGAATAACCACAGGAATCAATAATTATACCGTTTTGACTGCTTGATTCAATATTAACACCATTAGCGCCAACACTACCAATATGAATGCCGTGATTATTTGCTTGAGTTATTCTTAATCCATTATCACCGGCGTGATGAACAACATAAGCATCACCACCTGAATTATAAACAAAGACACCGGCACCAACAGATTGATTAATATTTAAGCCATTGACCATTGTTTTATTCACATTTAAACCGCAACCTCCGGCACTATCAATATAAAGACCGTCACTGTTCGGTTGCCAGATATAAATCCCTGCCCAGTTTGTTTTGCCAATATTTAGACCATCTTGGCCAGCATTACTGACTACTAAACCCGCACGCTTAGCATTTTCGACAATAATACCTTCACCACCAGCATTAATAACTTTAATACTATTACCTATGCCGTTATTTTTGATATTTAACACTGTATGTTCAGTT
Organism: candidate division WOR-3 bacterium; assembly: GCA_026418155.1. Classification (NCBI taxonomy): domain Bacteria; kingdom Pseudomonadati; phylum Caldifarciminota; species Caldifarciminota bacterium. Next base: position 28,811 of record JAOABV010000003.1, read on the forward strand.
GAAGTTTCTAAAGTGCAAGGCAAAGATATATCGATACCTTTTATTGAATTATCTAAAATTTTTGGGGAATTGACGGCATTATTGGCAATTATGGGATTGGGATAAGTTCCAGTCAAATCACCACCAGCAGGACCTGAAGGCGGACCACCGGCACCGACACCAACACTGTCATTTGCTGGCGCCCAAGTTGAACCATTCCATTTAATAACTTGACCTATTGTTGCACCTGATTGCGCAATTTTTGCCATTGTGACATTACCATCAATAATCATATTAGATGATATTGAATTCGACTGACTTTCATCAACAAATTTACCGCTTAAGGCAATTGTGTCTTTACCTTGTAACTTATGAGTATTATAAGCATTAACCGCTATCCTTGAGCTATCGACATAAGTGATACTCACATTTTTTGCATAATCTGAAGTATCCGCAAATGGTGCTTTGAAACTTGCTGATACATCCTGGCGTAAGATTGTGCCATCTTGAATCTTTCCTGTTGTAATCGCGTTATCAGCGAGCATGGGATTTGTTATCGCATTTACCTGTCCTTCATCTATAAACTTCGTACTCAAGGCAAGTGTATCTTTACCTTGTAGTTTGTGCGCATTGGCAGAAACTCGGGCTGAATCAATTGCACCAGGTAAATAACGAGCATAATCTGCAGTATCAGCCAAAGGTGCTTTGAATGTTACAGAAACATCACCACGAGTTATCGTACCATCTTGAATCTTATCCGAAGTTATTGCATTACTGGTTATCATTGCATTCGAGATAGAATTGGCTTGGCCTTCATTTACATATCTTGAATCTAAAGCAGTAGTATCTTTACCCTGCAATTTATAGGCATTAGTTGCAATTCTTGCGCTATCCACATAAGGAATATTTACACTTCTTACATAATCTGAAGTATCAGCATAGGGTGCTTTGAAATTTGAGGCAACATCCTGTCTTAAAATAGCACCATCTTGAATTTTTGAACTTGTCACTGCATTGTCTTGAATTTCAGAAGTATTTACAGGTGGCGTTAAAGGACGTGTTGCCGGTGTAAATGACAAATCAACCATTTGAATTGTGCCATCTTGAATTTTGGCAGAATTAATCGCATTATCAACAATCATTGAATTTGTAATCGCGTTAATTTGACCTTCATCAACATATTTAGCACTCAGAGCGGTTGTATCCTTACCTTGTAATTTGTATGTGTTATAGGCATTGACTGATATTTGAGCGCTATCAACATAATTATGAGTATGATTTGAAAGAGAAAATGCTGATGAATGTTGTCCGTCTAACAAATCAGCATTAAGATTAGTTATTAATGTACCTGTACCAGAAAGTTTTGTATCTGATATTCCTGCAGTCGCTGATATGTCACTATTAACAATCGCGCCATCAATAATCATTACCGAGGATACTGAATTCGATTGTCCTTCATCAACAAACTTATTGCTTAAACCAATTGTATCTTTACCTTGTAATCGGTGCGCATTGGCAGAAACTCGGGCTGAATCAACTGCTCCGAGTAAATAACGAGCATAGTCTGACGTATCAGCAAATGGTGCCTTAAAAGCAGGTGAGACATCTTCACGTAAAATTGTATAATTTTGGATTTTAGTAGTTATTACCGCATTATCTTGAATTTCAGATGTTGCCACACCTGGTGTGATTGGTCTTATAACCGGTGTAAATGCTAAATCGGAAATTTGAATTGTGCCATCCTGGATTTTGTCTGTAGTTACGACATTGGCACCAAGTTCAACATTAGTAATTGGTGGTGAAATTGGACGAATTAACGGTGCATATTCGGCGCTCTCAGCTTTTTTAGCTAAATAAGAATACGCCGAACTCGTAAGTCTAATTCTTGGAGACATTGGCGGATTATTTCCAACTTGCATCTCTAAATAACAGTTACCAGATTCAGGTATACTTTCGATGGGCACGACCGAACCTAAAATCACATTGAAGATACCATTAATAGTTTGCACCGATTGAGTTTCAGTCCAAAAAGCGGTTGAGCCGATTGCCGTCTGATGTAAGCGAAAAGTAATTGAGTATTGACTATCAGGCACTGGCGCTCCTGCCAGATTGGTTAATTTCCCTTGGTAATTGAGCATTTTAGGAATAGTGATGATGTTCAATTGATTTATCTCATCTGATAATATTTTTTCTGGTTTGTTTTTTAATTGTTTGTCTATATGGTTTACTTTGATATTTTCTAATGCCCAAACCGAAGCGATTAGAACTAATATGGTGGTTATTATATTTTTAACCATAATTCCTCCTGCTTTATCTATATCTTTTATTAAGGTAAATATAAATATAATAAAATAAAAAGATAATACAACCTTTTTGAGATCTATTTTAACGCAAAAGTTGCGCTGAGGGTAACTGTGATGTCTTTAATTTTAGTCGTAGTGCTGTAAATACCGTAATCACTTACTTCAGTTGAATTGGGTTCAGTAATTTGGAATACACCTTGACGTGCTTGTATCATTTTACCAAGTTTCGCATTTGTACTTTTAGCAATCTCTTGGGCTCGATTTTTGGCATCAATTGTAGCTTGTGCCAACAGTTCTTTTTTTAGGTCAGCAATTTTAGAGTAATTGTACTCGATATTGGATGATTCTAAAACTATTCCTTTATTATAGATGAAATCAGGATTGCGCGCCAGTTTCTCTAATGTGGTAAGGTTAGAAGAAATAATGAATATTGACTGTCGGACACTATAACCAGATACTACACCCTCTCGGTTATATTGTTGAAGATTAAAGATTGGTTGAAGGGTAATTTCATTTTCATTAATGCCATTCTTTTTAAGTTCATTTATAATGAACTCGACATCCTTTTTAATTGCCTGATAACCAGTATTAATATCATATAAACCAGTTTGTCTTGTAATTGTCAGAGACCACTTAATTATATCCGATTCAAATCTTTTTGTTGCATACCCAGTCACACGGATGGTATTTTGTGGCTTTCGGCTGGTATAAAAGAAAATTCCCAATATTATAGATGATAGTAAAATACCGATGCTAAAAATTACTGCATTTTTACAGTTCATATTTAGTTATGCTCCTTTCGCCATTTTGTTTGTGTTAGTATTCTTGCTTTCCTAAGTTTTCTCTGTTCCTATCTTGTTTTTTGTTATCGTCCTTTTTTTGTTTTTCTCTTTTATTATATCATTAAAATTACCTATATCAATACTTAATTGTCTATCGTTCTTTTTTGGCTGTCTTTTTTCCTATTTATCTTTTTCTTCAGATGTGGTTGCTGGCTTTTTATACGTACTAATCGCAATCTTGTCAAAAAAACAAATTGGTTTTATTACTCCAACCATAAATTTGTTTAAGGGAAACGCTAAATCCGTCGGACTTGCTTTGATTACCATATAATTGAGTACTCGGCTCTGGTTTAATTGTATGAATCGAACGGGACATAAGGCAGTCATTGTAAAATCAGGACTGACAATACAGAGCAATTTTTTACCTTTTAATGATTTACTCAACTCACAAGTTACAATTCTTTTATTCCAGGCCATTATTGTAGTATCAGGTGTATTATTTTGATATGCAGTAACATTTAAACTTCTGCGGCAGTAGTTGTTAGGTCTCGAAAGATACGGCGATAATAGTACCTGCTACATTAATGTCGAAATTCACTGGATTAGTGGCACAAACTCCATCATAATTAGCTTAATCAATAAAAATAGTACGAGCACCCACATTATTAATCTGAATTCAATTATCAACTACATTCATTCCTTTTAGCACTGGATCACTGCGACCGACATAAAAACCGACTCCTGCAGCACTATCAACATATACTCTGGTGTCGCCAACATAAGAAATATATAATCCATTCAGACCTACTTTATGTACATAAAAAGGCCGCAATTATTCGTTTCACTGATATTAATTTTTATACTGGCGATATTTAGACAATCCTACGCCGTTATCAGTCATGCGCATAATTCTCATACGCGTATCCTTCTGAACTATCAATTCTGAAATTAGACAATCTTAGTAAAGTGCATAAACTTACAGAGTGTTATTTGGAGTTTGCACCTACAAAGAAAACTTTTAAGCTGAGAAATTGTATTTATTGAGATTATTAGTGATTTGCCGAAAGCAAAATTAAGAAGAGAATCCGATAGAATAAAAATCTCTTTTCGGAATTTTTAATTTAAGATTAATTGAAATCAGATTTATTTGATAAGTATATTGTTATTCAGAAAGTGTAAATTAGTTTATAATTCCACAGCGCTGTTTATTTTCGTAATTAGTAATTTGGTTAATTCTGATTTTATGGCGGTCGCCCAGAAACTGTTCAGTTAAGAAAACTTTCGCAGTCTTTTTTGCTTCTGAAATATTGGTAAAATCTGCGGCTAATACCAAAATATTGGCATTATTATGTTGGCGTGCTCGTTGAGCGAAGTTAGAATTTACGCACAATGCTGCCCGAATTCCTTTGACTTTATTTGCGGCAATTGACATTCCTAAACCTGAACCACAAATTAAAATGCCGTAATCAAGTTTGGGAGATTTTGCTTTAGGAACTTCTTTAATATGTTGGGCTAAAGCAAATGCAATTAATGGGTAATCCGCCCGGTCTGCAGAATAAACTCCAAAGTCAATAGTTCTATATCCCAGTTTTGTAAGATAATCTTTTAATTTTTCTTTGAGTTTAAAACCCCGATGGTCGGCACCTATACCGATTGTTTTGACTTTTGTCATTATAATGTCATTTCACGTAAGTGAGCCAGCCGTATTTGTCTTCTTTTTCGCCATTAATGATGGCAAAGAATTCCCGCTGCAATCTCTTGGTTACCTCACCAACGCTACCTTGACCAATTGTAATCTTATCAATACTTCCAATTGGAGTTATTTCGGCTGCACTACCAGTGAAGAAAACTTCATCGGCAATATATAAAAACTCTCGTAAGAAAGTTGTCTCAAGAACTTCGTAACCTAAATCTTTTGCAATTTTAATTACTGAATCGCGAGTGATACCTGGAAGAATTGAAGCATGTAAAGGTGGAGTATAGACCTTACCGTTTTTGACTACAAAGATATTTTCACCCGAACCTTCACTCACAAAACCAAAAATGTCTAAGGCAATACCCTCAACATAACCGTATTTTATTGCTTCCATCTTAATAAGTTGTGAATTCATATAATTGGCACAAGTTTTAGACATTGCCGGAAAGGTATTGGGAGCCATTCGATTCCAAGAAGAAACCATTACATCGACGCCTTTTTCCGTAGAGCCACTGCCTAAATATGCACCCCAATAGAAAGTTGAAATTGCCACACATACTGGACAATTAAATGGATTCACGCCTAATTCATTATAGCCACGATAAACTAATGGACGTATATAGCATTCTTGTTGTTCGTTGGCTTTAATCGTATCAATTATGGCTTTATTTATCTCATCTTTAGTAAAAGGAATATCCATTCGGTAAATTTTTGCTGAATTGAATAGACGGTCAGTATGTTCTTTTAATCGGAAAATTACTGAACCTTTTGGAGTTTTGTAACAGCGTAAGCCTTCGAAAACACCTGTGCCGTAATGAATTACATGCGAGTTAATATGAATTTTGGCGTCGTCCCAGGGAACTAATTTCCCGTCCATCCAAATATATTTTGCTTTCTGTAAGGGCATTTGTGCCTCCATTCTCCCAAACTAAGAATATTAAATTCAAAATTACTCTTAACTTTACTTTGATGTTTCTCGAAGATAAACTTATTATTAAATGAGCGAAATTTATTGGATATAAATAAATCATATTAATGATTGGCGGCGAAGGGATTTGAACCCCTGACCAAGAGATTATGATTCTCCTGCTCTTCCAAACTGAGCTACACCGCCACGAAATCAATTCTACTCGATTTATCGTATCTGTCAAGAGAAAATGAGACAGTCTTAAGAATATAACTTCTCGTTTGTTTGATAATATAATTTTACATCCTTAGTGGACTTTGATTTTTGATAAAATATCTTTAGTTAATATTATGTATGCAAATGCATAGGCCATTATTTTCAATGAATTTATATGAAGTTCTTCTTCTCCAGCCGCAGTAGCATCAGCGACAACGAAAACCTTATAATCTCTAAAAAAAGCATCTCGGACCGTGGACTCAACGCATATTCCTGTCATTATTCCCGTGACAATCAAATCACTAATATTTAATCCTCGAAGATAAATTTCTAAATCTGTATTATAAAATGCGCTATAGCGAAGTTTATAAATTATTTTTTCTTCAGGTAGCGGTGATAATTCTTTAATAATTTCTGCGCCTTTAGAACCAGCAACTAAAGTCTGTTTATTTTTAATTTCCGGCCACCATTGCGCAGTCATACCACCATCAACTTTAGGGTCTCGATGACAATGTGCTGTATAAATAACTGGAATTTTGTTCTTACGAGCGAATTTAATCAAATTTTGAAGATTGGGAACTATATATTTTGCGCTCTTAGTATAACTCGGTGACCGCGGATCTAAAAAATCATTTTGCATATCAATAACTAAAAGTCCGGCTCTATGGGGATTTAATCTTAGAATTTTATGTTGATATGGTTTTATTAGATCTAAAATATTTTTAATTAAAGTAATTTTTTATTAAATGTTTTATTAAATGGAGGTGAGCGGATTCGAACCGCCGACCTTATGCTTGCAAAGCATATGCTCTCCCAATTGAGCTACACCCCCAAATAATCACATTGCCATAAAGTATATTACTAATTTCTTATCCTGTCAAGTTCTCAATGCAATGATAGTGCATAATGTTTTGTGTAAATTTAGGATTGATATGCAAAAAATAAAGATGTATCCTATTAATAAATAATGATAATTTTAATAACAAGAAAATAAGGACACATCTATGAAGCAATATAACTTATATCTCAACAAAAAAATATTGACAAATCTCTGATTTATGATAAAATTAGATTTCATATTGATTTCAAATTTAATTATAAAGATACAATTATAAAGTTTAGTGTTAATTTTGTTAAAATTATTAGTAACATTGTAAATGTAAATAAGCACGAATGTATTAGCACCTAATGCAAACAGTTATTCTTACAATCTATTTTATCTTAATTATCTGTCTGGCATTCTATTCTACGCATGCGTATTTGATGTTATATTATTATTTTAAGGGGAGGAAAGATAATAATCGGCGAAGAAAATTTAAATATAAAAATCGAGACTTACCTTATGTTACCATCCAACTCCCAATGTATAACGAAAAATATGTTGCAGAAAGATTAATTAATTCGGCTTGTGCAGTCGATTATCCTAAAGAACGACTGGAAATTCAGATTTTAGATGATTCGACGGATGAAACCACCTTTATTGTCAAACGATTAGTAGAAAAATACCAAAATTTAGGTTTTAATATTGTTTTGCTCCATCGTAACATCCGTAAAGGATATAAAGCCGGTGCACTCGATGACGGGCTTAAAAAAGCCAAAGGCGAATTCATTGCAATCTTTGATGCCGATTTCATAATTCCTCGGAATTTTCTCAAAAAAACTCTGCCTTATTTTAGCAATGAAAAAATATGTGCGGTGCAAACCAGATGGGGACATATCAATAAAAATTATTCAGTATTAACTTTAGGACAGGCCATTGCTTTAGATGGCCATTTTTATATTGAACAGAATATCCGTTCCCAAAAGAATTTCTTCTTAAATTTTAATGGCACTTGTGGTATTTGGCGGAAATCCGCAATTATTGATGCCGGTGGTTGGCAGGATGACACTTTAACTGAAGATTTAGACCTCTCCTATCGAGCACAACTTAAGGGTTGGAAAATTGAGTTTCTTTTGGATGTTGTCTGTCCTGGTGAAGTTCCAGTTGATTTTAATGGATTCAGAAAACAGCAGTTCCGTTGGACTAAGGGCGCATTTGAGACTGCTCGAAAATTATTGCCTACAGTTATTAAATCTAAATTCGCACCCTTAAAAAAACTTGAGGCGTTTATTCATCTAACTAATAATATGGTCTTTCCTATCCTTTTAGCCCTAACACTGTTATCACTTCCTGTACTAATAATAAAAGTAGAAAGTGGACATTCTTTATCTTGGTATTTTCGAATATTGTCTATATTTACGATTGCAGTTTTCCCGTATCCGCTCATCTATGGAATAAGTCAAAGAAATTTGAATCACAGACGAACACGAAAAAAAAGATTCCGATGGCAAAAAATATTCGAGAAATTCGTACCTATCTTTTTAATTGGTGGTTTTGTTTCTTTAAGTTTATCCAATACCTGGGCAATTATCAAAGCCTTAAGGAGAAAGCCGACCGAATTCTCTCGTACACCTAAATTTCGTATTACTTCTAAAAAAGACACCTTTAGTGGGAAAAAATATCAAGAGAAGATTTCTCCGATTGTTTTCCTTGAACTAATAATTACATTATATTTATTAGTCACGACAACCTATGCTTTTATTGAAGGTCAATTTACTTTAGCACCTTTCCTTTTATTATATACTTTAGGATTCGGATATTTATCGGTAGCGTCAATATATCAATCTGCGAGTAACTATTTTACATTTGTTTATCAAACTGAAAAGGCATTAATCGATTCATAAAGATAACTTCCCTAAACAAACTTCAGATGTAAAACAATTAAATTGGGGAGAGATGCGTTATCTCATCCTACTATTTTTATCTATTCGAAAACTTATATTAAAATATAGTTCGGTAATCGGTAATTCTGGAAAAGCGCCATTCAAAAACCAAAGAAAAACAAGAAAAATCAATGATTCCAGTAGCAAAGAAGAAATTTCTAAATTTCCCACTTGACTTTTGATGTGAAAATATCTATAATTAAATACTATCGATACCTAAAGGTCTTTGTTTAATTACATAAACGAAAATTCGCAGGGTAAAACAAAGCGAGGCGACATATATTTGTTGTCGTCAATTCTATACTTTTTTGGCGAAAGGCCAAGAAGCGATAGAATTATTTTCTGGGAGGCCTTGGTGAAAAAGAACCAAACAACAGCAATAATCATTTTAGTATTAACTTTAATAGGTTTGATTTATGCCAGTGAATATCCCGGTGCAGTTTTTTTGATGATATGGCCTGGAGCTAGGCCGACGAGTTTAGGTGGTGCTTTTGTGGCCATTGCTGATGATGCCACAGCACCTTATTATAATCCTGGTGGTCTGGGATTTTTGAATAGCAGTTATGCTACTTTGATGCATTCTAATTGGTTGCCCGGACTTTATCCAGGAATGTATTATGAGTATTTGGGATTTAGCCACTCTTTACGAAAACAAGGAACAATTGGTTTTAATTTTATTTATTTAACGACCGGCGAAACTGATGTCATCGACCACAATGGCAATTATTTAGGTAAATACACGACATTTGATGTTGCAATTAGTGGTAGTTATGGATTTAAAGCATCGCCTAATGTCGCTACTGGTTTATCAGCAAAATTTATCTATTCATATCTTGTGCCCGATTGGGTCTTTGGAGCAATTGAAGAGTTGCGAGGCACTACTGGTGGAATTGGTATGAGTTGGGCTTTTGATGTTGGTGTCTTATATAAACCGTTGAGATATTTATCAGTAGGTGCTTCACTGGCTAATATTGGTCCTAATATCTCATTTTCAACCAGTGGTGAATCTGACCCATTGCCCAGAATGTTAAGATTGGGTGTAAAATATACACCGGTGGAAAATCAGATTATAAAAGTGAATATTACACCAGAAATTACTAAGGTACTTGTTGGAATGTTCTATGACCCAGACGAAGAGAAGACTTTTGCCCAAGAGTTGAATTATGAGATCTGGTCTGCCTGGAAGAGTTTAGGGATAGAAGCTTGGCTCTATGACATATTTTCTATCCGCATCGGCTATTTTGAAGACCTTGAAGGCGCTCGAGGCGGCATCAGAATTATTGATGTTTCTGGTGATGAGCGATATTTATCTTTACCAAAGTATCTTTTTACTAAACACGGCGGGAGATTCAATAAAATCGGTTTGACTTTTGGTATCGGTGTCCATTATCGGGGATTTCAAATTGATGTGGGCAATGACCAGATGATATATGATTTTGAAACTTCTAATTACAAATTTTCATTCACATACCGTTTTTAATCTAATTTCGAGATAATGCCAAGTTTAGGGATTATTGGTTTGCAATGGGGTGATGAAGGTAAAGGCAAAATCATTGACTTTCTTGCTCAAAATTATGATATTGTTGTTCGGTATCAAGGCGGTCCAAATGCTGGTCATACAGTTTATTGGAATGGTGTTCGCTTTGCTTTTCACCAAATTCCGTCAGGTATTTTAAACCCAAAATCAATTTGCATTATTGGCTGTGGTTGTGTTGTTGATTTAGAGGTACTTAGAGAAGAACTGAACCATATAAAATCAGCCAACATTGATTTCCAAAATAGACTTTTTATTGATTTCAAAGCGCATTTGATTCTTCCATATCATAAAGTAATTGATAAATTTCGCGAAGCAGCATTGGGAAATAAAAAAATTGGTACTACGACTCAAGGTATCGGTCCCTGTTATGAAGATAAATATGCCCGGATTGGTATTCGATTTGGCGATATAAAAGATGAAGAGGTTTTTCGAGAAAAGTTAAAGCGTAATCTGGCCCAAAAAAATTTCTTATTAATGGAACTATATAAAGCCGAACCGTTGTCTGAAAAAAAGATCTACGATGAATATCAAGATTATATTGCTGAATTTAGCAATATGGCAATTGATGGTTCCGAGTTTATTAATTTGGCTTATGAACAGAAAAAGAAGATTCTTTTTGAAGGAGCCCAAGGTACTTTATTAGATATTGACCACGGCACTTATCCATTTGTGACATCTTCTTCACCTTCAGCGGGTGGAATTTGCTCGGGTGTTGGTATCGGGCCGAATAGAATTGACAATTTGCTCGGAGTGGTTAAAGCTTATACAACACGGGTGGGGATGGGACCGTTTCCAACTGAATTGCTTGATGAAAATGGTAAACTACTACAAAAACGTGGTGGAGAGTTTGGGACTACTACTGGCAGACCGAGACGATGTGGCTGGTTTGATGCACCTTTGGTTAAATACACTGCAAGAATTAACGGTATCAAACAGATCGCAGTTACAAAACTTGATGTCTTAGATGCATTCAAAGAAATCTATCTTTGCATAGGTTATAAATACAAAGATGAGATAATAAAAGAATTCAATCCGAATTTATGTACAGAACTCAAACCACTCTACCTACAAATAGAAGGCTGGCAAAGTTCAACTAAAAGTATCCAAGATTGGAAACTTCTACCGAAACAAGCACAACATTATCTGAATAAAATTGAAGAACTCACTGGTTGTGAAATTGTAATCTTGTCTGTCGGCGAAAAAAGAGAAGAAACAATAATTTCTTCAAGATTTAACTGTTAAAATTAATAGGTATAATGAAAACACAAAGAATGTAAAGTTATTGCTGGAGGCTAATTGAAAATGAGAATTCAAATGTTAAATCGAGTTTTAGCATCGAATGATGCTTTGGCTCAAGAACATCGCAAAAGATTTGACCAAGAAAAAGTTACAGCAATTAATATTATGTCTGCACCCGGTTCAGGAAAAACTGCTTTAATTGAAAAGACCGTCAGCCATTTTAAGAATAAGTTAAAAATATTTGTGATTGAAGGTGATATTAAAGGTGATTTAGACGCTAAGCGTGTGCTCAAAGCTGGTGGAAAGGTTTATCAGATCAATACTGATGGTGCGTGTCATCTTGATGCATTTATGCTATCACAGGTTTTATCAAAAATTGACTACCAAAAGATTGATTTGCTCTTGATTGAAAATGTTGGTAACCTCGTATGTCCAGCAGAATTTAATTTAGGCGTGCATTATAATGTAATGCTACTTTCAACACCAGAAGGGGCGGATAAACCGGTAAAATATCCTCTGATGTTTTCCAAAGCCGATTTGTTGATAATTAATAAAATTGATTTACTACCATATGTTGATTTTGATTTCCGAACATTAGAAAAATCACTGAGAATAATTAAACCTTCTTTGAAAATTATCAAACTCTCCTGTAAGACCAGAGAAGGACTTTCTGATTGGTTTGATTGGCTAAAATCACATGTTCCCTGTTAAAAATACCGCAGAGCATTTTCGGCACAGAACCAAGATAGAGAAAAATAAAGAGTGTACTCTGCGTTTCTGTGACTCTGTGGTGTAATTAGCAGTGGGCAATCTTTTTCTAATTCAATTTCTGGCTAATTTAGCGCCAACTTTAATTTTAATTTACATTCCATTAATTGCTCAAAGTCTTGGTGCTCGTCCAGCTAAAATTGGATTGGTCGTTTCTATTTATCACACAATGGTCTTTATTGCGGGAATATTATTTGGAAGACTTTCTGATTTAAGAGGCCGTAAGCGATATATCGTTTTAGGTTTGGGAATCTCAGCCATTGCTTTTTTTGTTCATTTATTAATCAAAGATCTAACGACACTCTTTGCATTTCGAGCCTTTGCTGGTTTTGCAGTAGGTATGTTTCCTGCAGCGCTCTTAACATATGCTTACGAGAAAAATAATACATTGGGGAAATTCACGGCGGTGGGGTCATTAGGTTGGGGTGTTGGTTCAATTGTTGCAGGAATCATCGCAGTCTATTATCGACTTTTCATTTTGGCGGGGAGTATTTTCTTTATAACATTTATTTTAGCAATCTTTACTTTAGAGAAAACACCCGTGAGAATAAAACAAGAGTTTTTTGATTTCTCCGTAATCAAGAGAAACTGGCGAATATACTTAACATTTTTGATGCGCCATGCTGGCGCGTTTGGCATTTGGGCAATCTTTCCAATTTATCTGGCGCAACTCGGTGCTAATAAATTTTGGATTGGTGTGATATATGCAATTAATGCATTTGGCCAGTTTCTCTTTTTACCATATCTTGACCGTTATAGAAGTATCCGTTTGATAACTGCAGGATTAATCTTTTCCGCCACTACTTTTATAATATTTGCCTTATGCCGTAACCATTGGCAAATTTTACCATTTCAAGTCTTACTTGCTTTATCATGGTCTTGTTTATATTTAGGCACATTAAAATATTTAATGGAACACAATGAAGAACGTGCAACCGCTGTTGGTGCATTCAATTCTTTAATGAGTTTATCGGGAATTGTCGGGCCTATAATTGGTGGCATTGTGGGTAGTTTCGGTTATCGTTCTGTAATGCTCTCTGCAGCCATTTTAACATTAGCAAGTTTATTTGTGTTTAAGGGAAAGTAATTAGTTAAAATTAATTATAAGTGTTGCTGTCAATATTTGTAAAAATTTTGTTAAATTAAACATGAACATATTCGTTTTCTTTCGTTTTTAACATACCATAATTGTTTTCACGGTAGAGAATTGCGGTATTTAATTTCAGATGTCTTAACATCTCCCGAAAAGTTGTTTAAGCTCTAAAAAAATAATCTCATCAGACAAAGATATCTTAAAATCTTTAGTGTTGTAAAAGGAATTAAACTAAAAATTACTGTAAAATATCGGACAAAATAAGCGGATATATTAATACAGGTTTACCTTCGCATTTAGACCAAATCCAGTCTATTTGATAAAATGTCGTATGTATAGATTAAATTAAAGATAAGTGTATTACTTTATAATTATATTGAAGTCCTATGGGTTAGATTTTTGTGATTGAATTTTTAATCATATTTTTTATTCAACAAAAATTAAGTCTTTAATTGCTTCGTATCTTTTTGGTCCGATACCCTTAACATTCATTATTTCTTTGATTGAGCGAAATGGACCATTTTTTATCCGATAGTCAATGATACTCTGAGCAATTTTGGGTCCAATCCCAGGTAAACTGATTAATTCTTCTTTACTCGCAGTATTGATATTGATTTTTGACTTATGACTTTTAGCAGTGATCTGATTTATCTGTTGTTGTGGATTCGTGTTGACGCTCTGTGTTGGTTGAAGGGGTAAATACCTTCCTAATTGAAGTAATGGAATATTTTTTTTCTTCTGTAAATAAGTACATACTATTTTGATGATATCTTGAGTCAATATTGTAGTAGGTAAACGCAGTTCTTGTAAGCCTTTAAGCGATTTTGTTGTAATCAAACTAGCTTTCTCTTTTGTTGTAAAAACATCGCAATTAAAACTAAATTTATCGTCGACATTTTTATAGTTTAAGTCAAATCCAGAAAATGGCGTCGGATTCTCTTTTGATATATTACTTGAAAGCAGATACAGAAGTTGTAGATAATTAACTGAGGTTAATATTAAAGTATCGTTTTTATAAGACAGACTGTCGAAAATCGCTGATGTTGGCAATATTACCAAATCAACATTCATTTCTTCTTTGATAATATCACAAACCCAATATCCCAAAACCATTTCTTGAACATTTGCCAGATTAAATAAACTAATTAAGATTAGGACAAAAATCATTTGTTGATTTTTCGCTCGCTTGAGCCGGGAATTTTTAATTCTTCGCGATATTTGGCGACAGTTCTTCGGGACAGTTTGATATTCTCTTGGGCTAAAATTTTCACGATTTCATCATCAGTATAAGGTCTTGCTTTGTTCTCCTGAGCTATTATGTTTTGAATCTTTTCTTTAATACTATGTCGGCTGTGTTCACCTGAGCCACCAGTAGTAAAGAAAAATCGTAATGGGAAAATTCCTACTGGTGTATCGACATATTTTCCTTGAATGGCTCGAGATAAAGTTGAAATATGAATGTTTAAATTACTCGCAGCGTCTTTAATTGATATTGGTTTAATCTGTTCTTTGTTGCCTGTCGTTAAAAATTCTTTTTGATGGGAAATTATAAATTGGATGATACTTTTTAAGGTTTGCTTTCTTGACTCAATACCTTTAATAAGCATTATGGCGTTCTTTAATTTTTCCCGAGCAAATTGCACTTCTTCTTCCGAAAACTCTTTTGGGCTGAGAACCATTTCACGATAGCGAGGTGCAATACGTAAAACGGGAATTGTTTCGTCATATAATGAACCGACCAAATTATCTCCCTGCCAACGAATCGAAAAATCTGACATCACATATTCCGGTGTGCTTGAGAAATAACGACTAATCGGTCGTGGGTCAAGGCCACTGAGATTTTCTAAGATAGTTGAAAGGCTGGATTCTTCTATTTTTAACAATTTAGCAATCTTTTGATATTGACGCTTGATTAGTAAATCATAGTAGTCACGGATAATTTTCACCTCCGGACTATTTTCATCAAAACCAATATACTGAAGTTGACTCAGAAGACATTCTTGAAGATTTGATGTTGCAATACCACCAGGTTCAATCTGAGAAATTTGTTTAACGATATTCTGTACTCGTTCTAAAGGAATATTGAAGGTATTACTGATTTCTTGGAGAGAAATAGTTAAAAATCCATTCTCGTCAAGATTACCGATAATGTATTCCGCAATCGGAAAATCTTCTTGGTGTACCACAGATTTAACAATTGGTAAAAGATTTTCTTCAATACTGGTCTTTGGTTTAACCGTTATTTCCGAAGAGTCAATGACCGGAGTCGAACCAGAAGTAAAAATGTCGGGTTCTCCAATTGGAAAATCCATCATATCAATGTGGTCAGATTCGGTTTCAAAGAGTTGTGTTTCTTCTTCATTTGTTTCAGTGGCGATTTCTAACACCGGGTTTTTTTCTAATTCCATACGAATTAAACCTTCTAATTCAATATTCGGCAGAGAGAGCAATTTAAGATTTAATAGAATTTGAGGAGTTAAGATTTGTTTTGGTTCTAATCGTAGTTCGTGGTTCATCATGCTAATTTATTTTGCTACGAAATCACTGAAGACAGTGAATGCCAAATTACCAAAATAAACTAAATTCAGAAAGATTGCTTTGTGTCTTGGCATCCTCTTTTTTTCCGTATCTTCAGTTGTATTTTTCTTCATTTGGGAATTAAATCCGGAATCGTTCACCTAAATAGATTTCTCGGGCTAATGGATTTTCAATTAGTTCTTGGGGATGACCTGAGACTAAAATTTTACCGTCGTACATAATATAAGTGCGGTCAGTAATTTCTAAAGTCTCTCGCACGTTATGGTCAGTAATGAAAATGCCTAAACCTTCGGATTTAAGTTGTTTGATAATGTCTTGAATTTCAGCACGGACAATCGGGTCAATACCAGTAAAAGGTTCATCTAATAGTAAAAACTTGGGATTTGATACTAATGCTCGAGCCAGTTCAACTCTTCGGCGTTCTCCACCTGATAGACTTGCGCCTTTTTGATTTGCCAGTTCCTGGATGTCAAGTTTTAATAATAATTTGTCTAAGATTTCCTGTCTTTTTGCATTTGGTATATTTAACAGTTCTAAAATTGCTAAGATATTATCTTTTACTGATAGTTTACGAAAGATGGACGGCTCTTGGGAGAGATAACCTAAGCCCAGTCTGGCTCTTTTATATACAGGTAAGTTTGTGATTTCTTGACCGTTGAGAAAGATTTTGCCGGCTTCTGGTTGAATATAACCAGTAATCATATGAAAGGTTGTGGTCTTACCCGCACCATTTGGTCCTAAGAGCCCGACAATTTCACCTTGATGAATTTCTAACGAGACATCATTAACAACTTTACGGGTATTATAAGATTTGACTAAATTTTGAGCAACAAGTGCTGTAGCATTCATAAGTTAAAAATAATATAATTTGCAGTTATATTTGTAAGATAGCATTCATAGATTAAAATTAATATAATTTGCAGTTATATTTTAATGTAGCATTTATAGATTAAAATTAATATAATTCGCAGTTATATTTGTAATGTAGCATTTATAAATTAAAATTAATATAATTCGCAGTTATATTTATAATGTAGCATTTATAAATTAAAATTAATACAATTCGCAGTCAAATTTGTAACAACGAGTGCGATGGTCTTCATAAATTAACATATAGTGTTGTTATTTAATATATTGTAACTCATATCTGTTCCGTAAAAAGATATTTGCCACTAACAAGACTGTTTTTATCCGATTGAATTATTATCATAGTCGGTTTGCCGTCTTGATAATAAATTGAGAATATCTCACCCCAAACCTCAACTTTCCCATCTTCAGTAATATAATTAGCAATAGCCGAATTAATAATCTTAACAGTATTTAATGACAGACTACTCGTTGACGCCGAATCTTCTTTTAAGAAAAATTTAATGATTTCGCCTTGGACACGATTTTGATTATCAACCACCTGAGGATTTCCAAGGGCATAACCCGAATCACCCTTTAGAAAATATACCAAAGAGTCACATTTTAAGATGGTATTTTCCGTTCGCGCATTAATGCTTTCAATAGCAAAGAATTGCGCTTCGCGATTCTTAAGCATCATTTTATTGCTTTGGACAATAACTGCTTCATTGTCTTTTTGCCCAATAATTTTCAGTACTGGTTGTGAATCAATTATGCCAATCTGTTCTTTAAAATCATATTTTGCCCGTTTACTGGTTGCTTCAATATTCTGTGTTTTTTCTTTTATGATAATATCGCTTTCAGAATAAACTATATTTTGTCGATTATCTAAGATTAGATGTGAGGTTTCAATTGATAATGTCTCAGAATCGACTTTAACTTCAGTTTTGAGAATAGTCTTTTTCTGGTCAAAATAGTAGCGTGCGGTTTCAGCCGTAATTTTGAATTGTGGATGCTCAATTACTACTTGAAAAATCTGAGCCACATTATCTCTTTCCCAAAATAATGCATTAGTGCCATTAATTTTTGTATCTTTATCAGTTATGGTAATACCTTGGGGAAAAGATGTTGCCCGACCTCTTTCAGTATCAATAATTTCCATTTTCGGTGCTGAAATTTCAGCCGCGATTAAACTTGAGATAATAAATAAACAAAGGAGATAGAGTTGATATTTCATGAAATAGATTAATTGTTTGCCAGTTTTTCTTTTCATTCGTTTTAATAAGAATTAGAATTCATAGGTTGATTTTCCGGTAACACTACTTTTAATTTCTATTCGTTTAAGTGCTGCATCTGAGATTAGACCTTTGCCTTCAATTACACCCTGTTTGTTTTCAATCTTTACCCAGGCATCAGTCGTAATAATCCTCTCTCGATTGTTCCATACCAAAGAATCGGTATGCAGAATTGTGCCGTCAGTGGTCTGAACCACGACGCTGTCTTGAGCAACTAAATCTGAAGTTTGAGTATAGACCACTCCTTTTTTCGCATCAAGAGTGGAATAGATTGAGCCATCTTCGTCGTAAAATAAAATGTGCGGATTGTTAACAACTATCTTTTGCGAACTAATATTAGTTTCTTCGTAAACATAGGCTTTATCCGCAAACAACCGATATAATTTCTGACCACTGGAACTCTCAAAAAGGGTAAAATTAGTCACTATCTGAGACGGCAATGGTTCTGATTGGCCAGTATGTGATTTAGGCTTACAAGAGTTAAAATTAATAATGAAAAACCCAAAACTAAAGATAAACATTAAAAATACAAACCCTGAAAATAATTTTGCAAGTAGTCTTTTTTTCGGTATCAGCATTTTCCTATATTGCCCGGGTATGGCGATTTTCTATTATGGTGCTTAGCCTTTTCATATTCGGTTTTTCCTATTATTTTGCCCAAAAGACCCATTGGTCAGGATATGTTTGTAAGAATGGTAAGAACTGTTGGACAATGTTTTGGCGGATTTCGTCTTGACTAAGATGAGGCATAATTGCTTTTCCGACTGAAACTTTAATCCTTTTATCTTGAGAATAGATAAAAATCGGCACAATCGGTAATGAATACCGCCGACTCAAAATCGAAGGCACTTTATTCTTTATCGCATCCGATAATTCAGTTAGTATTTTGCCCCCAGAATCAGTGTTAGTATTGTCTAAAACAAACCCTAATATTGAAGGCTGTTTACTTTTCATTTTATCTTGCAGCGATTTAAGGTTATAAATTAAGTGAATATTATTGTTGCTCCTTTTCTTAGTTAAATAGTTATTTAATCTTTGGTCTTGTTGATTTTGCACACTTAATAAAATCTCATAACCGCTACGAGCAAAAATTTTGGGTAACAGTTCCCACGGTCCAAAATGAAAGGAAACAACAACACAAGGTTGATTACTCATCATAATATTTTCACGCTTAATCTTCTTATTGTCAAGGATTTTATCGTTTCCATCTCTAATGGCTTCTTTATTACTTCCACGAATTTTCTTTCCCGAATTTTGCTCGATTTTGGGAAAAATTTTTTCACCGCGGATTTGAATGCAATCAAGAGTATTGTTATCAGTTTTTATCATCAAAGCAAGATTTTTTCCGACACCTAAGGCATTTTTTATCCAGAAATATTTATCCTTCCGACCAATTATCTTAAGATAGTTAAAATAAATTTCTTTGCGGTATTGCGGTTTTAATAAAAGATAAGTTAGGATGATTAACTGGGAGAAATATATTGCTAAAGATAAAGGTAATAAATTAATTAAGAATATTAACCCAACGAGCACGATTAGTCATTTTTGTCGAGTGAATTTTGACAGGCTCGGATAAACCCGACAAATAATGGATTAGGCCTTAAAGGCCTTGAGGTAAATTCTGGATGAAACTGGGTGGCAAGAAAGAAAGGATGGTCTTTTAATTCAATGATTTCCACTAAATTATCTTTACCGACTTTTGAAGTACCACTAATTATTAAGCCCTGTTTTTTTAGAATCGGCACAAAACGATTATTGACTTCATAACGATGTCGATGCCGTTCTTGAATTTCTAATTGCTGGTAACACTCATATGCTAAACTGCCTTTCTTCAATTTTGTAACATAAGCACCTAACCGCATCGTTCCGCCTTTTTGTCGTTTTCCCCGCTGACTGGGTAAAAGATAAATTACTGGATAACGAGTTTTCGGATTGAATTCAGTTGAATTTGCTCCTGGCAGTTTACAAACTGACCGGGCAAATTCAATCACGGCACATTGCAATCCAATACATAAGCCGAAAAAAGGAACTTTCTGAGTCCTTAGATAATTGATTGCGGCAATTTTGCCTTCGATGCCCCGAACGCCAAAACCTCCCGGCACAATTACACCCGATAAACCCGATAATTTTTCTTGGGCATTACTCTGATTGATCGATTCGGCTTCAATCCATTTAATCTCGGCTTTGACATTCCAGTAAGTTGCTGCATGATGAATCGCTTCAACCACACTCTTGTAGGCATCATGTAAAGCAATATACTTTCCGCAAATGCCAATCGGAATTATCACTTTAGGATTTTTACTCTTTTCAACATAGTCCTGCCAATGCTGTAAATTGTGTTTCCGAGATGGATATTTCAAATGCAATAATTTTGTAATCAATTCATCCAAACCTTGCTTCTTAAAAATCAAAGGAATTTCATAGATATTATCTACATCTAAGGCTTCAATCACGGCCTGTTTCGGCACATTACAAAACAAAGCAATCTTATCTTTAGCATCTTGGGGTAATGGTAATTTAGTCCGGCAAAGTAAAATATCAGGTTGGATACCGATTTCTCTTAATTCTTTGACTGAATGCTGGGTTGGTTTAGTCTTGTATTCACTGGAAGTTTCAATAAATGGCACCAAAGTCAGATGGACATATATCACATTTTCTTTACCTTCTTCAATTTGCATTTGTCGGGCTGCTTCTAAAAATGGCAAACTCTCAATATCACCAACTGTGCCTCCAATTTCGGTGATAATCACATCAACTTTATTGGCTAATCTTCGGATACTGTCTTTTATTTCATTAGTGATATGAGGCACAACTTGAATTGTGCCACCTAAAAAAACTCCTTTGCGCTCTTTTTCAATAACTGAATTATAGATTTGACCAGTAGTAAGATTATGATATCGGGTTAAATTTTGGTCCAAGAATCGCTCATAATGTCCTAAATCTAAATCTGTCTCCGCTCCGTCTTCAGTAACAAATACTTCGCCATGTTGAAAAGGACTCATTGTGCCTGGGTCAACATTAATATAAGGGTCGAATTTTTGTAAAGTTACTTTCAAACCTCGACTTTTTAAGAGCAAGCCGATTGAAGCAGTGGCAATACCTTTACCCAGAGAAGAAACAACACCACCGGTTACAAAAATATATTTGGGCATAATCTAAGATAAAGAAGATAAACAAAAAGTCAAGAGATTATTGCAATGTGTCCAAGAGATACTATACAGTTTATGAGATTTAATTATAATGGATATGTGAGACAGGTCTTGAAATTAGCAAAAACTAATTAACTTTTAGTTGCCTTGTGCCTTTCCTGGAACATTTTATATATTAAACCAATTATCTTCTGGTTACTATGTACCTGTAACATTTATATTTTGAACTCCGGAAAAGTTAATTTTACTATATTTTTGCTTTTCTTTGTCCGCAATTTGTTCCGCTATCCTACAAAAGGGCTGTTTGTCAGAATATTCTATTTCTCTGCGAACAGAAGTTTTCAAATGATAATTGCGCAAAACTTTCTTAAAAGGAAGGGGGCTAGGGTGGGGTTAGCCTTGCCCATACTACCCTTCAGCATATCGCTAAAAGTGAATTACCGTATAAGCGAAATACGAGGTCGCCTACCAGTTAGCTTGAATCGTATAGTAAAATGTCTTGAAGTCTATATTTCAATCTGTAAAAAACAGATATTCTTTTTAGGCCTTCCTAAATGTGTCTTAACTTATTTATAAGACCGCCCTTGAAATAACTTAAAACAGAATCTGAGAGAAAATCTAATACCATTTCAGATAGCAATTTTATTACAACATTTTGCTTTACAATAGGTTATAAGTTAGACAAGAAACTTCTCAAGTAAAGACTATTAAGAGTAACATTTTGGTTAGGACTGACCTGCTATTTACTTTAGACCTTGAACTTTTGAGCATTTGATATTTGCTGACATTGAAATTAAGCAGTTGCAACTTGCGATTGTTTTTTAACACCGAACTTTGGCAAATGTCATCTTTTGTTTGTATTTGAGATTCGTCACTGAAATTAAGCAGGTCTAACCTGTTATTGTCTTTAGACCTTGAACTATTGAATATTTGACATCTACTGACATTGAAATTACGCAGTGCAACCTCTTATTTCATCCATTCTGTTTTCGCTCTTTAGATTTTGGTTTATTCTGCAAAACGTTTCCTGAATTTTTTCACAAACAACTAAAAATACTAAACAGTTCTTATATTCTTGTTAAATGAATAAGTTTAGCAGTTTGTTCAGACCGTTCTATTTTATTATCACTAATCTTTCAATTATTTTCTTTTATCATTAAAAATTTTACAGGAATTTTATTTCAGGTAGCATAAAAAATTTTGTGTATTTGCGTTTTCTTCTATTGGGTGCGTTCTCTTTTTCTTATTATTAAAATTGTCCGTTATAGGAGGATACATCTTTGTTTTTAACATATCAATTCCAAATTTACACAAGACATTAATACACGATACCTTTATCTTACTTTCCCTTGACGAAGGATAGTTCTTAATTTATAATTAAGTTTAATGACTAAAAAAGGACCTGTAAGCGAACTTAAAGAAAAGTTGGAAACACTCAGCGCTGAAGCCAAAACTCATTATGAAAATTATTTACGGCTTCTGGCTGAGTTTGAAAACTTTCGTAAACGCAAAGAGCGCGAAATTGATGAGTTTCGGTTATATGCCAATGAAAATTTGATGACTGAACTTATTCCGGTTTTAGAAAATTTTGATCGCGCCTTAGCCTGTAAAGATTTAGCAGTCGCAAATAATAAAGAGAGTTTACAAAAAGGTCTGGAGATTGTCTATCGACAGTTGAAAAGTATTTTAGAAAAATTTGGTTTAAAAGAATTCTCCATGCAAGGCCAAGAATTTAATCCGAAAACTTGTGAGGCTATCAGTTTTATTGAAACTAATGAGAAGCCGACTAATACTGTTGTTGAAGAGATTGGTAAAGGTTATTTGTATTATGATAGAGTAATCCGTCCAGCAAAAGTAATTGTCGCCATACCAAAGAAAGAAGATAACAAGCAAAAGTCGGATAAAGATAAGGAAAATAATTTGGCCTAATAAGAGGTGAGATAGCGCATCAGAATATTTTTCCGAAATCGATTCTCAATTAAAATAGTCTAATAAATTATAAGAAGTGATACTATAAGACAGGAGGAGAATTATGGCAAAAGTTATTGGTATTGATTTAGGAACAACTTTTTCTTGTGTTGCGGTAATGGAGCGGGGACAACCGGTTGTAATTCCTAATCCTGAAGGTGGAAGAATTACGCCGTCAGTAGTCGCTTTTGGCAAAGAACGACTTGTGGGGACGCTTGCACGACGCCAGGCGATTATTAATCCTGAACATACTGTCTTCTCCATTAAGCGTTTTATGGGGCGCCGTTATTCAGAAGTTACTGAAGAGATAAAAAGAGTTCCCTATAAAGTAGTCGAAGCCCCAAATGGCGATGCTTGGGTTAAGATTGATGATAAGACTTATTCTCCACCAGAAATCTCAGCAATGATTTTGCAGTATCTGAAAAAAGCGGCTGAAGCCTATTTAGGCGAACCTGTAACCAAAGCGGTCATTACTGTCCCGGCTTATTTTAATGACTCTCAACGTCAAGCAACAAAAGATGCGGGTAAAATTGCAGGTTTAGAAGTTCTGCGGATTATTAATGAACCGACCGCGGCATCTTTGGCTTATGGTTTGGATAAGAAAAAGGCTGAAAAGATAGCGGTTTATGATTTAGGTGGTGGCACCTTTGATATTTCTATCTTAGAAATTGGTGAAGGGGTCTTTGAAGTCCGTTCTACTAACGGTAATACCCATTTGGGCGGAGATGACTTTGATGCCCGGATTATGGAGTGGATATTAGAGGAATTTCGCAAAGAACACGGCATTGATTTGTCCAAAGACCGGACTGCTCTCCAACGCATTCGAGAGGCTGCGGAAAAAGCCAAATGCGAACTCTCCACGGCAATGGAAACGACGATTAGTTTACCTTTTATCTGCTCAGACTCCAAGAAAGGTCCGCTCCACATTGAATTAAGATTAACTCGTGCAAAATTAGAAGCCTTGGTCGAGGATTTAATTCAAAGCACACTTGGTCCAGTAAAACAGGCATTAGAAGACGCTAAGTTAACTCCATCACAAATTGATGAAGTGATTTTAGTTGGTGGTCAAACTCGAATGCCCAGGGTCCAAGAAGTTGTGCGAAACTTCTTTAACAAAGAACCGAACAAAAGCATCAATCCAGATGAAGTCGTTGCAGTTGGTGCGGCAATTCAAGCTGCGGTTTTGGCTGGTGAAGTTAAAGATGTCGTGCTTTTAGATGTAACTCCCTTATCTTTAGGTATTGAAACTTTAGGTGGCATAATGACCAAAATCATTGAACGCAACACGACAATTCCAACTCGTAAAAGCCAAATCTTCACCACTGCTGAAGATAACCAGAGTGCTGTTACAATTCATGTACTCCAAGGCGAAAGAGAAATGGCCGTTGATAACCGAACCTTAGGTCGATTTGAACTTATTGGTATTCCACCTGCGCCTCGTGGTGTGCCGCAAATTGAAGTAACCTTTGATATCGATGCCGATGGTATCTTACATGTCACTGCCAAAGATTTAGCAACCAAAAAAGAACAGAGCATTCGTATTACTGCATCATCGGGTTTAAGTAAAGAAGATGTCGAAAGAGCAATTAAAGATGCTGAAGCCCATGCTGCTGAAGACCGCGCCAAACGGGAAGTGATTGAAGCCCGCAATCGTGCTGACACTTTAATCTACCATACAGAAAAAAGTCTTAAAGAGTTTGGCGACAAAGTCTCTGAATCCGATAAAAAGAATATTGAAGATGCTATCAATCGTCTCAAAGAATCAATGAAAGGCAATGACAAATCAGCAATCGAGCGCGACATCGAAGCCTTACAAAAAGCAAGTTACAAACTTGCGGAAGAAATGTATCGACAAGCACAAGGTAAAAGTGCTGAAGCGACGACCAAAGAAGAAACTAAATCGAGCGATAAAAAAGTCGATGCCGACTAAT
>JAOABV010000003.1:53917-64456 GCA_026418155.1 candidate division WOR-3 bacterium
AAGAAATAATATCACTAAATTAATAGAAGAAATACACCTTCAAGCCCAACTTAAAAGCGCTGAAACTACTTCTTAACTAAGAAACTAAATCCAGTGATAAGAAATTTGATATAGAGTATCAATTCAACAACAACGAAAAGAAATAATATTTTAACCAATAGCAAATCGGAAATCGCTAATAATTATATCAAAGATGTTGGCAATTACTAAATTCTTATATATAATGCCTAATTAAATATGGCGAAACGAGATTATTACGAAATCCTTGGTGTATCCAAAAACGCAACAACAGACGAGATTAAACAGGCATATCGTCGACTGGCAAAACAATATCATCCGGATATGAATCCGACTAATAAGAAAGAAGCCGAAGAGAAGTTTAAGGAATTATCCGAAGCCTATGAAGTGCTGGTTGACAGCGAAAAAAGAAGATTGTATGACCAATATGGTCATGAAGGTGTTTCTCAACGCTTCAGTCCGGGTGGTTTCCAGTGGCGCGATTTCAGTCATGCTGAAGACCTGAAAGATATTTTTGGTGACATCTTTGACTTTGGCGAAATCTTTCGTGGTTTTGGTGAAGGTAGTATCTTTGACTTGTTCACGCGTAGCCGAACCGCAAGACCTCAAGCCGCTCGCGGCCGAGATATTCATATCCGTTTGCGCTTAACCTTAGAAGAGATTGCTCAAGGCACAACCAAAGAATTAACATTCTCCCGATTTGAGAAATGTGAAATTTGCAATGGTAAGGGTGGCACAGGCACAGTCACTTGTTCGCATTGTCAAGGCCGCGGACAGACCCGACATATTTCCCGTAGTGTTTTCGGTCAATTTATCCAAGTATCTACTTGTAGTGAATGTGGAGGCAGTGGTCAACAGATTAAAAATCTCTGTTCTAAGTGCACAGGTGAAGGCAGAATCCGTGTGCAGAAGACATTAAAAGTCGCTATTCCGCCTGGCGTTAGCAACGGTAACTTTATTCCTTTACATGGTGAAGGTCATTATGGTCCAGGTGGTCGCGGCGATGTTATCATTGAAATTGAGGAAAAAGAACATCCTTTATTTATCCGAAATAACGACGATATTGTCATAGAAGTGCCGGTAACATTTACAACTGCCATCTTGGGTGGAGAAGTTGAAGTGCCAACTCTGGACGGAAAAAAGAGAATTAAAATTAATCCTGGAACTCAACACGGTGAATTAATCAGAATTAAAGGTGCCGGCATAAAACGATTAAATGGTGGCCGAGGCGATGAAATCGTCCGAATTGCCGTGTATATTCCAAAACACCTAAGTGGTCGCGAAAAAGAATTACTCAAAGAATTAGAGCGTATCCGTACAGAAAATCCGCCTACACCCAGAAAACCAGAAATTAGATAAAAGAGAAATTATGCCTGAAAGAAAATTCGACGAAATCATCTACTTTCGAAAAAAAGAAAATCTGCCTGCAAAGAATTATTATTTTTCTCTTGACCTTGGTGTCTTTGTGAACATTTCTTCAGTATTCAATAACCCGGACTTAAGATAAATTACTATGGAACTGTATTACACGGATAAGAATAATATATTCTCAAATAAATTATACATCTATGGTCAAGAAGCCCATCATATTAGTCGAGTGATGCGACATAAACCTGGTGATATGATTTATGTTACTGATGGCGAAGGCAACGAGTATCAATGCACGATTGATAAAATCAATAACCAAATTGAAGCCAACATTGTAAATATTAACCGTAAGGCACGCGAGCCGAAAATTAAAGTGACCTTAGCCCAAAGTATCATCAAAGGATTCCGAATGGACATTATTATTGAAAAGGCGACCGAATTAGGTGTTACTGAAATCATTCCGGTAATTACGGAACGAACCATTGCTCAAGTCTCAGAGAAAAAAAACGAGCGGTTTAAGAACATTGCTTTTGCTGCTATCAAATCTTCGACTCGGACATTTCTGCCAGAAATATCTTCACCAATACTATTTTCCCAATTGGTTAATAAGATTTACGATTATGATTTAACCCTGATGGCTTGGGAAGAAGAAAAACATAATCGCCTCCCGGACATTATCAGAGATAAGAATTTAAGGAAAGTTCTCCTCATAATCGGTCCTGAAGGTGGCTTTAGTGATACCGAAGTTCAGAAGGCATTAAATTATGGTGTTAAGTGTTTCACTTTAGGACCAAGAAGATTACGGGCAGAAACCGCAGCAATTTCAGCACTATCTTTATTAATGTATGAACTAAAGGAAATGTAAATGTTTAATATTAATTTAATAGCAATTTGGCTGATCGGGATAAACTATCAACTATTAACGATAAGCCATATGCTAAATAAGGAGGTGTTAAAGTATAATGCCTGAAATTATTGTTCGTGAAGGCGAGTCTTATGAAAATTTTATTCGCCGCTTTCGTCGGGCTTGTGAACAGGCCGGCATTCATAAAGAGATTAAGCGCCGAGAGTTCTATGAAAAACCCAGCGAGCGTCGAAAACGGAAACTTGCTGAAGCCAAACGTAAAGCCTGGCGTCGAGCCCAAACCGAAATGAGCGGCCGAATGTAATTTTATTTTGCAAGAACGATGTAATTATACATCTGTTTAGGGTAATGGCAAGGTAAATTTACATATAAATAGTTGTAATATTTTTGATTTCTATGGACAATAGAACCTTAGCCTTATTAGAGTTTGACCGCATCCAAAACCTATTAGCCGAAAGAACTCAAACTTCAATGGGCCGAGAATTAGCCCTAAAGATTCAACCTCAGTTTGACTACGCAACCATTGAAACTGAATTCAATTTTATTGATGAACTCTTAAAACTCAATCATGAGCCGGTTCTATCAGATATCGTCGATTTACGGCATTACTTTACAATCAACGCGCCCACGATTTTTTCTCCAGATACTCTCAAAACGATGCAAAAGACTTTTGAGCAGATTCGGAAGGTTAAGGATTTCTTTCTAAGTCATCGAGACCGTATACCAGGTTTCTATCACTTAATTAATGCACTGCCAACTTTTGAATCTTTGGAAAATCTAATCGACCAAAATATTGATGAATTTAATGAAATCAAATCTGATGCTTCCCCTAATTTGAGACGCATTCGCAAAGAAATAATGCAGAAACGCACTTATATTATTACTCAACTGGAAAAACTGATGGCGACACATGCGGATTTACTGCAAGAACATAATTTGGTTCTGCGTCAGAATCGTTATTGCCTGGCCGTAAAGATTGAAATGCGCGACAAACTACCTGGCATTGTGCATGAATTTTCATTCTCAGGCAAAACTGCCTTTGTCGAACCTTTATCATTAGTTGAAGTTCAAAATGATTTTGCTCGACTCACAGATGAAGAGAAGGAAGAGATTCAACGCATCTTAACTCATATCTCCAATGAGTTATATCGAGCCCGGGAAGATATTTTAACTGCACATTCAGTAATTGCTGAAGTTGATGTCAAACTGGCTAAAAAGCGATTTGCCCAAGATTTTCGCGGTACTCGTCCAGAATATGCCAAAGATGGATGTATAAAAATTATCAATGGCCGACACCCTCTACTTATGTTAACCAAACCTCTTTCAGCAATTGTCCCATTAAATTTCTATTTTCCTAAAGACACCAATGTAATATTAATTTCCGGACCTAATGCCGGTGGCAAAACCGTGGTGCTGAAAACAGTTGGTTTATTTGTGTTAATGTTTTCTGCCGGACTATTTTTGCCGGCCGACGAAGGCACAAAGATACCATTTTTTAACAAAGTATTTGCTGATATTGGTGACGAACAATCGCTCGATGCTAACTTGTCCTCTTTTTCTGCTCATCTCTTAAGAATAAAAGAAATTCTTGCGCAAATCGACCATACCAGTTTGGTTCTAATAGATGAAATTGGCGCTTCGACTTCGCCCGAAGAAGGTTCGGCGCTGGCAATTGCGATTTTGGAAAAAATGAGAGATGCTGGTGCATATTGTCTTGCGACCAGTCACTTAAATCCGCTTAAAGCCTATGTGCAAGAGGCTTTCAAAATGAAAAATGCGGCAATGGAATTTACCGACCGCCCGACTTATCGACTTATTATGGGTTTACCCGGAGTCTCTAATGCCTTAGAAATCTCTCAAGAATTAGGATTTCCGGAATCGCTAATCGCACGCGCCAAAATGTTTTTAGACCAAGATTCATTGGCGCTTTCTCAAAGACTAAAAGATTTAGCGATAGAAACAGAAAAATTAAAGACATTAAATGAACAGTTAACTAAAGAGAAAGAAGAATTGGCTAATCAACGGGCACTTTACGAATCTCTCATAAATAAATTCAAGTCCTACGAAAAAGAAGAAAAGAAAAAATTGGCATCAGAATATAAAAGACTCCTCATCGAACAACGAAGAACCATTGAAAATCTTGTCCGGGCAATCAAAGAATCAAATGCGGAAAAACAGACAATTGTTAGAGCCAAAAATTATATTGAAGAACAATTAGCGCATCTCACTTTGCATAACGAAGAACAAGATAATGTCAATAATGTTAAAACGACTGTTGCGCAATTTAAGGTTGGTGACCAAGTATTATCTCAAACCTTTCAAAAAATCGGCACGATTGTTGCTACTAATGAAAAAAAGTCTAAAGTTGCCTTTGGCCACATCCAAATCGAATTACCTAATACCGATTTAGCACTACAAACTCGGACTGAAGCCAATATTGAATTTTCTTCTCAGCAAGTTTCAGTGCAATCGAGTCCAGAATTTTTTGAACCAAAGTTAAATACTGTCTTAAACATCCGCGGTATGACAAAAGAAGAAGCAATGGATACGCTATCAAAGTTCTTAGAAGATGCATATCAAAATCATATTCCGGTTATCTCAATTATTCATGGTAAGGGTAAAGGTATCTTAAAAGAAATGGTCTGGGAAACCCTAAGCAAAGATATGCGAGTCGAAAAGATTCGTTTTGGTGAAATTTACGAAGGCGGAATGGGATTAACTAAAGTTTTCCTTAAATACAAAAATGAATAACTTGAAAAATATTCCCTCAGAAGATAACCTGTTATGATACTAATTAATTGGATTTTTTCGTAAGTTTTATGATTAAAAAAGAGATTATTGACCAAATTCGAGAACAATCGGATATTGTTCAGATAATTTCTGAACATATTCCACTAAAAAAAGTCGGGCGCTATTATCGGGCATTATGTCCTTTTCATAGCGAGAAATCACCCTCATTTTATGTTAGTCCAGAACGACAAATCTACCATTGTTTTGGTTGTGGTGCTGGTGGTTCAGTGTTTACTTTTCTTATGGCATATGAAAAGATTACTTTTCCTGAAGCAATTAAGAAATTAGCCGATAGACTGGGTATTTCTATTCAGACTGAGACCACGCCTTATCGTTTTCAACCTTTGCTTGACGCCTGTGAATTCGCAACCAATTTCTTTTCTACCGAACTCATGAAATCTTCCCAAGCCGTTGAGTATCTTAAAAAACGGAAAATTAACCCTGAAACCACTGCTCGCTTTCGTTTGGGATATGCGCCCAGTGGTAATTTATTATTCGGCGCTGCCAAAAAGCACGGCATTTCAGAAGAAATCTTGGTTAGAGCCGGCCTAATCGTTAAAAAAGAAACTGGCTATTACGACTGGTTTTTTGACCGGCTGATATTTCCTATCTTCTCCTTATCCGGAAAAATAATCGGTTTCGGTGCTCGTGTTCTCGATGATACCAAAGAACCTAAATATCTCAATTCGCCAGAAACAGAAATTTTCAGAAAGAACGAAAATTTATATGGTCTATTTCAAGCCAAAAATTATTTATACGATAATACGCCAATCTTAGTTGAAGGCAATTTTGACTTATTATCATTAGTTAACAACGGCATTAACAATGTTGTTGCGCCCTTAGGCACAGCCTTTACTCAAGAGCAAGCATTACTTTTGCGCCGGTTTAATAATCATCTCATCATTGCCTTTGATGCTGACGAAGCCGGTAAAAATGCAACCCAGCGCGTTTTAGAAACTTGTTTTAAGGTAAATTTAGAACCTCGAATCATAAGATTACCGGACAATTTTGACCCAGACAAATACATTAATGTTTACGGCAAAGATAATTTTAATAATCTTATGAAAAATGCTCTTGATTTTATCGATTTTTTAACTATAATAAAAAACTATAATTCAGTATTTACCAAACAAACCCTGTTAAAAGAACTTCTGGATTATATTGCATTGATGGAAGGGAATATTGCACAAGAACTTTATTTAAATAAAATTTCTGAGGTCTTTAAGGTTACTAAAGAAACTCTCGTAAATGAAATGAGAAAGAAAATGTCTAAGCGGTCAACGCCAACTTCAAGTAAAGCAATAAAGCCATCAGCAGTAAATTTAATTGAAGAGCAAGTATTATCTTTGATGGTTAATATTTCTGATTATGCATTGATGGCAAAACAGGAATTACCGGCAAGTGCGTTCAGTTCAACGGAAAATCAAACCATTGCCCAAATTATCTATGATACGGTTGAAACCCAAGATTATTCAGTCGCCCGCATCATTGATAGTTTGGAAGATGAACACCTGAAAAAGAAAGTGGCTGATTTAAGTTTTCAGTCTATACCTTACCCCAGTAAAGAAGAATTTGAACAGAAATTGATTAAACTTAAAGCCTCTTGGGTATATCAGAATATGCTACTGGCCAAAAAACAAGGCGATGATTCCTTGGTCGAAAAACTATCATTAGAACATTATGAACTGAAACGCAGGCTTACTCAAACCAAAAAATAGTATTGTGAGAGTAAATCGGCTAAATGTTTGTCTAAAAATTTAAGGAGTAAAAAGTATGAAAAAAAGTCTAATTGATAAAATCCTTAAGAACGTGCCTAAAGATAATACGCTGACATATGACGAATTAGATAAATTGTTACCAGAAGATTTACAATCAGCAGAGGATATCGAAGAGATTGTCTCTGCACTCCACAAAAAAGGTATCCGGGTTTTGCGAAGTCGCGAAATCACACCAACTCAAACGCGAAAAGCACCAAAACCAACAATTTTCCGAGTCGAAGACCCAACCAAATCATATTTTCGCGAATTAAGCAAGTTTTCCTTACTCACACGAGAAGAAGAAATTCAATATTCTAAGGCAATGGAAGCCGGATATAAAGAAATTACAAAATATATTTTTGAACCCGTGCCCTTGGCTGAAAAATTAGTTGAGGAGTGTTTTTCGGTTGAAGAAGATACGCGTCCTTTAGACCAAATTGCCCGAGTTGAATTTGAATGTCTCTTGAATAAAAAGGCATACTATCGGGACCGACAAAAATTTATCCGGCGTGTGCGAGCAATCAGTCGCGAATTAGAAGTATTAAAAAATCTGTTGAATCGGCGTTCTACTCCAGCGATAAAACGCCGGATCAGCCGGATAAAAACTCGCATTTTCTCTAAAATCCAAAGCCTTTCGTTGCAACACCATTTAATTAATAAATTCATTCAAGAATTTAAAGTAATGGCACAAGAAGCAATCCGTATTCACAATCGGCTGGAATCATTAGCCAAACGCAAAAAGTCGGCTAAAGATGAAATCAAGACTTTACGAAAACAACTACGCGAATTGCGCAAATATTTTGACAAAGACCCTAAAGAATTAGCCGAAATTTTAGCAAAGATTGACCAAGAAGAAACTAAAATCATCCAAGCCCGCGACCGAATGATTGAAGGTAACATCCGATTAGTCATTTCCATTGCCAAAAGATATATCAATCGGGGCTTAGAATTTGCTGATTTACTGGAAGAAGGTAATGTTGGATTAATTAAAGCCATTGAAAAATTCAACTATCGTAAAGGATTCAAATTCTCTACATATGCAACTTGGTGGATTAAACAAGCGATTACCCGAGCGATAGCAGACCAATCACGGACTGTCCGAGTTCCGGCTCATATTCTTGATGCCATTAATAAAATCTCGAAAGTGCAAAGAAAATTCGTCCAAACTTATGGTCGCGAACCGACGGTTGCAGAAATTGCCCAACGCCTGTCAACTCGAAAAGATAAAATCGAAGCACTGGCAAAGATTTCTCAATTTGGAATTTCTTTAGATAAACCAATCGATGATGAGGCAACCAGTTTTATTGGTGATTTTATCCATGATGAAAAAAGCATTTCCCCTTCGCATGCTGCGGGTATTGAACTCTTACGGGAAAAACTCAATGAAGTGCTCAGCGTGCTCTCTAAACGTGAAGAAAAAGTATTACGGCTACGCTTTGGCTTAGGCGATGGTTCACCTCGAACCTTAGAAGAAGTAGGCCAAATCTTTAATATTACTCGAGAGCGCGTTCGCCAGATTGAAGCCAAAGCCTTGAAAAAACTCCAACATCCAGTGCGCCTCCGTAGATTTGCTCAACTCCGAGAACTACTTCAATAAACTGCCGTCATTAAATAACAGTTTCATCTAAACATACCTAATTCTGTTATGAAAGAAATTATTGGCATTATTTCTGATACCCATGACAATCTTTCTAATGTCCTTACTGCAGCTAAAATCTTTAACCAATTTCAGACCTCATTAGTTATCCATTGCGGCGACTATGTCGCACCGTTCACCCTTGCTGCATTTAAGGAATTAAAATGTCCCCTAATCGGTGTTTTGGGAAATTGCGATGGCGAACAAGAAGGACTTATGAAACAAGCACAACAACTAAAATTTGAAATATACCCTTCACCCCATAAAATTGAACTCAATCATCGACAAATTCTTATTAGTCATAAACCAGTTGAATGGGATAAATATTTAGAGAAACAGACGAATCAGTTATCAAATCGACCAATAATCGACATTTTCATTTATGGTCACACCCACAAACCAGAAATTAAACGCAGTCCGATTTTAATTATTAATCCTGGCGAAGCATCTGGCTGGTTATTTCAAAAACCATCGATAGCAATCTTAAATTTAGCCACAGATGAAGTTGAAATCATACCGATAAATTAAGTTCATTTCCTACCTAAAAAACTTATTAAACATCTAAATTCTTTCCATAAATTTATCTAAAATTATTGACATTAAATCAAATAAAAGTTATTATCTTGATTAATTTTATGAATACGATAAAAATTGATTTGGACAAAATCAGTTCCAGCATCAAAATTAATTTTCGATTAATCTTCCGAGCATTCCAATATCGCAACTACCGATTATATTTTGCGGGTCAGGGAATCTCTTTAATCGGAAGTTGGATGCAAAGCATTGCCTTAAGTTGGCTGGTCTACCGTCTAACCAATTCGGCATTTTTACTCGGATTAGTTCGCTTCAGTGGTGAAATACCGATATTTATTTTCACCCCTTTGGCTGGTGTCATCATCGACCGGTGGGAACGGAGAAAAATTCTGATTATCACGCAAATCTTAGCATTATTGCAAGCCTTAGTCCTATCAATTTTAGTGCTAACTCATTCCATTACCATTTGGCAGATTATTATATTGAGTATCATAATGGGAATAATCAACTCATTTGATATGCCGGGCAGACAATCATTCGTCATTGAGATGGTCGATAAAAAAGAAGATTTAGGTAACGCTATTGCCTTAAACTCATCGATGTTCAATTTAGCGCGCTTAATTGGACCGTCATTGGCGGGCATATTAATTGCAACTGTTGGTGAAGGTATCTGTTTTCTTGTCAATAGTATCAGTTACCTTTCCGCAATCTTGGCATTAATTGCAATGAAACTTAATCGCAAAGCAACCATCAACCAAGGCAAAAATGTTTTTATAGAATTACGCCAAGGCGCAAAATATGTGTTGGGTTTTACGCCAATTCGTTATATTTTGACTCTTATCATTACAGTCAGTTTATTGGGAACACCTTATGTAGTTTTACTGCCAATATTTGCCAAAACAATTCTCAAAGGCGGACCGCAGACACTTGGTTTCTTAATGGCTGGTGCTGGTATTGGTGCTTTAATTGGCGCATTATATCTTGCCTCGCAAAAGACGGTTGTCGGCCTGGGCAAAATCATTCCGATTGCCACAACAATCTTTGGAATTGGTTTACTCGTTATGTCCCGTTCTCATATCTTTCAATTATCATTAGTAATGATGTTATTTATTGGTTTCGGAATGATGGTTCAGATGGCATCAAGTAATACCTTTTTACAAACCATTGTTGACGACGATAAGCGCGGTAGAGTAATGAGTTTTTACACCTTAGCCTTTATGGGCACAATGCCTTTAGGCAGTTTATTGGCTGGATTTTTAGCAAGTAAAATCGGTGCCCAAAACACGGTATTAATTGGAGGTTTGGTTTCAATAGTCTCGGCAATAATCTTTGCTCAAAAATTACCTTATTTAAGAACAATTATCCGCCCAATCTATCAAAAAATGGGCATCTTACCCGAAGTTACAACCGGCATCCAAACCGCAACTAATCTCCAAACTCCGCCTGAAGATTAAACTGTCCTTCTTCTAAACCTTTAATTGCCAGTCCAGAAAAGGCATTAGTTGATACTCTATTTTTTATGAGTCTGGGTCGGCTTTCAATAGATTTTGATGAACTTCATTTATCAGGCA
>JAOABV010000004.1 GCA_026418155.1 candidate division WOR-3 bacterium
CCTTTGTTATTGGTGTCTATATTTTTGTTATAGGCGCTATATCTTTGTTATCGGTGTCTATACCTTTGTTATAGGTGCTATACCTTTGTTATTAGTGGTATATTTTTGTTATTGTTGGTAAGTACATCTTTGTTATTGTTGGTATATTTTATTATTGGTGTCTATATCTTTATTATTGTTGTTATATCTTTATTCTCTAAATATAAAGACCTAAACTTCCTCATCCTATTAAGATGTTACAATATTAATTAATCGGTTAGGCACATAGATTATCTTTTTGATGGTTTTGCCTTCAATATATTTCTTTACTTTTTCATCTGCTAAAGCAAGTCGTTTGATTTCATCTTCTGGTGTGCCCACTGGCACTTCTATTTTAGAACGGAGTTTACCTTGAATTTGAATCGGAATTGTAATTGTTTCAAAACTTAATGCCGTGGGGTCAGGTTCGGGTAAAGTCTCTTCAAAGATGCTATGTTTTTTGCCTGAATGTTTTAACCAAAGATGTTCGGCAATGTGTGGAGCAAATGGTGACAGTAGTCGTAACATTACACCTAAGGCATACTTAAAAAGTTGACTCTGTTTGTTTTCAAAACCGGTTAAATCGTTTAAGAATTCCATTAATGCAGCAATTGCGGTATTGTATTGAATGCGTTCGGAATCGTCAATGACTTTCTTTATTGTCTGATTTAACCGAATATATAGTTTTTTTTCTTCCGGGTTATTGGTAATTAGTTGTGGTATATTGGGTGTATCAAATATTGGCGTATGTTGCTCATATAGGGCTTGGATTCGGCTTAAGAAGCGCTTAACACCTATAACCATTTCATCTGTCCAGTCAATCTCTTTTTCTGGTGGCGCAGAAAATAGAACTGCCAGTTTACACACATCAGCACCATGTTCTTTTAAGAAATCACCGAGCCAAACACCGTGTCGTTTAGAACTGGACATAGTGATGCCGTTCAATTTAACCATGCCGTGAGTATGTAGTACTTTACATGGTTCATCAACTGCCAGCATTCCCATATCATAAAGCACTTTAGTAAAGAACCGGAAATAAATCAAATGGCCGGTGGCGTGTTCAATGCCACCGATATATTCATCAATCGGCATCCATTGGTTAGCTTTTTTCGGGTCAAATGGCATCTTATCATTTTTCGGGTCAGTATAACGCAAGAAATACCAAGAGGAATCAACAAAAGTATCCATTGTATCTGGGTCTCTTTGGGCTTTGCCACCACATTTCGGACAAGTTGTATTAATAAACTCAGGCACGCCGGCTAACACTGATTTGCCTTTGGGTTGATAATCTTTTACAGTTTTGGGCAAAAGCACGGGTAAATCTTTTTCCGGCACAGGCACAATTCCACATTGTTCGCAATGAATCATTGGAATTGGTGTTCCCCAATATCTTTGCCGAGAAATTAACCAGTCTTTTAACCGATAATTGACTGTGCGTTTACCTAATCCTTTTTCTTCTAAATAATCCGTGATTCTTTTAATGCCTTCAAGGTTATTTATGCCATCAAATGGTC
This sequence comes from candidate division WOR-3 bacterium, assembly GCA_026418155.1. Classification (NCBI taxonomy): domain Bacteria; kingdom Pseudomonadati; phylum Caldifarciminota; species Caldifarciminota bacterium. Next base: position 1,533 of record JAOABV010000004.1, read on the forward strand.
CTGAATTAACCATTACACCTTCATCCACATAAGCACAGGTCATTGTCTTCGGGTCTAACTTTTCATTGGGCGGATTAATCACAACTTTAATTGGAATGTTATATTTTTTAGCAAATTCAAAATCTCTTTGGTCATGACCGGGCACAGCCATTATCATACCTGTGCCATAAGATGCTAAAACAAAATCCGCAATATATACCGGTATCCGTTCCTTATTCAAAGGATTTATTGCATATCGGCCAGTAAAGACACCAGTTTTTTCGGTTGTTGTGCCTGTGCGGTCAACTTCAGATTTTTTTAATGCTTCTGTAATGTAATCTCTAACTTGTTTTTCCTGTGAAGTTCCTTGTGCGATGGTCTCGGCCAAAGGTGCATCGGGTGCTAATGCCATAAAAGTCACGCCATATAAAGTGTCCGGACGAGTTGTAAATATCGGAATTTTAGTGCCGTCTTCTAAGGTAAAATTGACTTCAACGCCTTCACTCCGACCAATCCAATTCTCTTGCATTATCTTTACTGGCTCAGGCCAATCTTCTAACTTTTTTAAGCCGTCAAGTAATCGCTGGGCATAATCAGTAATTCGGAAATACCATTGAGTCAGTTTCCGTTTTTCAATGATAGCATTACAAGTTGAACGCCAGCAATGTCCTTCTTTTACTTGCTCATTTGCCAAAACCGTCTGACAATTGGGACACCAGTTGACATAAGATTCTTTGCGGTAAGCCAAACCGCGTTCATAAAACTTAATAAAGAAATATTGATTCCAGCGATAGTAGTCCGGTTCACAGGAAGTGACTTCACTGTCCCAATCATAGCCAATACCTAAATCCATCAAGTGTTTTTTGGAAATTGCGATGTTCTCTTTGGTCCAGACTTCAGGATGAATACCGTGGATAATAGCAGCATTTTCTGCGGGCAAGCCAAAAGCATCCCAACCAAACGGATGTAAAACATCATAACCGCGTAGTTTCTTAAACCGCATTACAGTATCACCGATTGTATAATTTCTTGAATGACCAATGTGCAAATCACCTGAAGGATAAGGAAACATCACTAAGACATAATATTTCTTTTTCGGATTAGGATTGGTCTTAAAAATCCCTCGCTTTTGCCAAAAATTTTGAATTTCTTTTTCAATGCGAATAAAATCATCTAACATTGTCACTCCTTAATTAATCACCGAAACTCGGCTGGACTCAAAATCTTTTCCGGTCTTTACTAATAAATTTTCTAATAGCACAAATGGTTCCGGATAACCAGTCTTAATCTGCTTATCAATTTCGGCTAATTCTGTAATGAATGCACTCAATTCTTCTTTTGTCCATAATCGGCTCTGTTTTTCTAAGTTAACTAATCGTTTCTTGCTGATTCCCATTGTGCTGGTATCCGTTCCCAACAGGACTTGCATAATTTGAAATGCGATATTGGCTAAACTACTGACAATTATTATTGGCATTTTCGGGTCATCCTTAAACTGAAACAGATTACTTAAAGCATCTTGCTTATTTCTTAAAAAGGTTGCATTAATCAAATCATCAAGACTACTTTCTTTGGTATAACCACAAGCCGACAGGACATCGTCGACCGTGATTCGATGCCTTTCGCCAAGAAAAGTCTTGATTTTGACAATTTCTGATTTGAGCAACGCAAAATCTGTGCCAACCAAATCGAGTAGTAATTTACTGGCATCATAATCAATTAGAAGGCCTAATGCTTTTGCTATATCGTGCAGATACTTATGAACTCCGCCGGTATCAAGTTCATAAAAATTTATCAGAGGCAGTTTACACTGATTAAACATCTCTCCGATTTCTCGACTATATTTACTTTCAATCACCACAGTATTTGCGTAGTTCATTGGTAAAGATTTCACTCGGTTCAAAATTTCTTGTTGGTATTTTGGTGAGAGATTCTGAAAATCTCGTATCAGTATCAAAATTCGGTCTCCCCAGAGTGATTGGGTAGTTATTTTGGCAATAATTTCCGAAAGCAAGTCGGTCTTATTAGCGTCTTCCCGATTTATCTGAATAGTTTCAAGGGTAAATTTTCCGGCTGATTTTAGAATTGAAACGAACTCATCTTTGCCTGGATGCTCGGCACCAAATAGAATATAAACTGGCGCAATCTTCTGTGCCCGAATCTGTCGCAAAAAGAATTCTACTGGTAGATTCAGCGGATTTTTGTGCGCAACCGACGATTTAACTTCTCGCTTCATAAATCTTTTTTATATTTTACTATATTTATTGATATATATTTTTATGTTATAAACATTGATATATATTTTTATATTATAAAGATATATATTTTTATATTATAAACCATATATTCTTTATGTTATAAGTTCTGTATAATTAAATTCTATATTATTAAATATTTTATTGTCTTTTATATTATAAATATTTTATTGTCTTTTATATTACAAATTCTTTAGAAGTAAATATTTTATTAAATATTCATATTAAAACAAAACTCTAATATTGTCAACCCGTAAAGTATTAAGACTGCTTAAAAATGACTTCTGAATCGAAACACTCACCCATTAAATCTGCAAAGAAGATTCCGTGCTTTTGGTGATAAAAATAATACTCCAATAAATTTACCTGTTACTCTCTACATAATCCGTAGTTAAGACGTCGGTTCTTTCAGCGATGCATCGTGGTCTAATCATTTATTAAATTGAAGTAAGTTCAGACTAATCGGACCGAACTTATTTTTTCCGGCTGCGTAGAAATTTCTGGTGTTCGGAAAAAGTCTTGGAGAAGAAATGTTTGCCATTAGAGTTTACGGCAAAATATAAATACTTTGTGTTTGCCGGTCTAATTGCCGCAATCAATGATGCTTTGCCCGGATTACAGATTGGTGTTGGTGGTAATCCTTGATGAAGATAAGTATTATATGGCGAATTAATTTTGGTATCCTCAACACTCAATTGCTCTTTATGGACCGGCAAAACATACTGAACTGTGGCACATGATTGTAACGGCATTTTGTTCTTCAACCGATTATAAAAAACTGAAGCAATTAATGGTCGTTCACTATCTAATTTAGCCTCTTTCTCTACTAATGAGGCAATGATTAAAACTGTGTCCAAAGGTTTATGGTCATGAATCTCTTGATAGACCTGCCAAAATCGATTGACCATTGTGCGAATAATATCTTTTGGGTCAGATGGAATTATAAAGTCATAGGAATCCGGAAATAGATAACCTTCAGCCGAACCTGCCTTTATATTTAAGGTTAAAAGAAATGTTTTATTGTGGCATTCTTTAATAAAATCATTTTCCGAACAGATTCCTTCGTTATGTAATATTCGGGCAATATCTTTTATTGTATAACCTTCAGGAATTACGACCAGCGTTTTATTTTCACCACCAGTTGTTAGAGTCCTTAATACCTTAAGTGCTCTTGTGTTAGCATTAAAGTAATAACGACCTGATTTTATCTTTTTATCACATCCTAAAATCTTTGCCCAAAATAAGAAAGTTTCTTGGTCTCGGATAATGCCATTTTCCAACAATTTAGTCGCAACTGACTTAGCCGATTCACCCGGATAGATTATAATCTTTTTTTTATTTTCGTTTAATTGTTTTTTAGTCCTTGCGTCACATAACACCACGGTAGCAGATATGATAATGAAGGCAAAAACTAAAAGATACTGTCTTCTTGAAAAAATCACTTTTTTATCGAAGTAAGATAATCTTGAAGTATGACCACTGCGGATAGTTTATCGATTAATCTTTTGGAAGAAAAAGACTTCTTCCCTCTTTCTTGGATAATCCGTTTTGATATTTCGGTAGTGAATCTTTCATCAAATAAGATTATCGGCAAATTAAATTTTTGTTCCAAAACTTTTTTGAACTCTAAGACCAATTGACTCATTTGGGTATCTTTTCCCGACATTGCTAAAGGATAACCCAAGATAATCTTTTCGATATTTTTTTCTTTAATGATGATTTGTAATTTTTCAATTGCCGTTTCTTCATTCTTATAATGAATGCCGTCAATGCCATAAGCAATCGTCTTTGTTTCATCGGAGATTGCCAGTCCAATATTTCTCTTGCCATAATCAATGGCTAAAATCCGGCCCATAATTCAATATCTTAGTTTAGATTTTTCAACTTATAGTTTAGAGTAATAAATAAGAAGTGAATTTTGCTCATTTCTCAGCCTCAATTTTTAGTCTGATATAATCATACATCGTGCCTTTACTTTTAGCAATTGCCATAACCTTAAAAATATCTGTATATTTTACACCTAAAATACCCGCACCTAAAATCACTGCGCCTTCAGCGGCCTCTTTAGCAACTTTTGCTTTGCGCTGAAGTCTATGTTTAGCAATCTTGGGAAACCGGCGATACAATTGTCGCATCAGATGCTCATAGATTGCTGGCACTCGAGATAATCTTCCTGAAATGATTATTTCATAAGGATTCAAATTCGTAACTAAAAGACAGGCAATATCTTTTAATGCGCTTTCAATTAATAGTGATAGTATTTGTTTATGTTTTGCGATTTCGTTAATATCCTTTATTGGATTTTTTGTCAAACTTTGAACTCCCCCTGTAAAGAGAACTCCTTGTCTTTGTCTACCTATTCTAATTGCCAATTCGCCATCTAAATGACCTGTGCCCAGAAATCCGGGAAACCCTGATGTTCCGCCTAAACCGTCAACAATTTGACCTCTTATGACCGAAATTGCCGCAGTAAAACCAAAACCCATCTCGAGTAAAATAAAGGAAGTCAACCCCGCACGAAGTTGCAAGCGCTCCATCTGGTCCTTCATTGCTAAGGCAACAACACACACTTTATCCGCAGTTCCCATATCCAGCCGATTTAACTTCCGGTATTCTGGCACTGTTGGTAAATGAATCACACCAGGAGTAAAATAGACCGGTAATTTCATTGCTTTCATCTTAAAGAATAATCTTTTAATGCCTTCATTCACCGAAACACCACCGGTATCTTCACCTTCCAGGGGTAACATCTGCTCAAGCATCTTTTCTGTGCAATCAGCAAGTTTCGTCAAAGGTAAACCATATCCTGAAGGACCAACAATCGCATCAACTGGGAAATAATTTTTAATTTCATCTAATAAAATTTCTGGATTTTTTGCAACAAATTCTGAAGGGATGGTCTTGTCCAAAAAAATCTTTTCTTTGTTGTTATCAAATGCGACACCAAATAAATCAAAACTTTTAGTACCCGGGTCAATACCGATAATTTTCATAATTTTGCTCTGAATTTAACGCCAAGCATTTATAATTGAGAACTTGAAAAACAATATTGCCACTGAAATCACTGAAGATTTCTCTATGTTTTTGGCAAATTCGGTAGCACTTTATCAGAGGTCTCATATTCCATAAATTTGTGCGTAAAATATTTTTAACACCAAATCGTAAAATTTCGCAAGTTTTTTCTGTAACTTCGTGTTTTCCATGGCATTTTTCCGAGTTCTCAATTTTTATAAAGGACAGAATGGGTCCGATTCGAACCAGTTTTTAGTCAACGCGTAGGTCCTTGTCCGACAACCACCACATTCCAATTGATATTCGCATTTGGCACATTTGCCTTTGCGATTTCTTTTATCTTGAATTTTACGAAGTAAATCTTTATCCAGTTCTTGATAACTCATTGCGGAAAAACTGCAAGGTTTAATAGTTCCATCTGGCTCAATAAACACATATTCGCCAAAGATACATCCTGACTTTTCTTCAACGACAATTGGACCATTATTTTTGTCTTGGTTATTAGACATTAAGCATTGATATTTCTTTAGCCAAGGATTAAAAAATGGTTCATCGACTGTTACTTTGATGCTGTATTTTTCTTTAATCTCGACAATTTCTGCAAATACAGAAGATAAATTAGGAATCGGGGATACCTGCTGAAGTATATTAGGCTTAAAACCAAGAAAGTTTATTGAGTTTATATTAAGTTCATTTGCCAACCTGCCAATTGCCATGATTTCTTCAGGAGTGGTATTAATTTCTTGTAGGGTAAAATTGATGGAATCTAAAATTTTATATGATAAACAGATTTCAATTGCTCTCATCACTTTTTCATAACTTGCTCCTTGCCGAATCTTTTCATAAGTAGCCTTTTTCGCACTGTCAAGACTAAGCAAAATTTTAACATCTAATTTTTGGCATGTTTCCGCATACGGAGGCTCAAAACCATTTCCTGAACTAATAATGTAGATTGGTCGTTTATCTGACCTTAATATTTCGATAATCTTAAATATGTCCTTTCGTAAAAATGGTTCACCACCTTCAATTAAAACCCAGTTGGGACTAATCGCATCAATCTCAGTTGCCAATTCTATTGTTTCGTTTGTTGCCAGTTCTTTATTAAAAGAACGTAGTCCTTGATAACGACAATGGGTACAAGAAAGATAACATTGACTCGTTATCGCCCAATCAATAAAAATCGGGTTAGAGGGAAAATAATCTTTTTTAAGGTAGTTCATAAGATAAAAAATTCGTCATACTACTAATTACTTTTTTCATTCAACCAAAATCAGATTAGGATTCTAACAATCTATCCTAAAGTAATTTATAAAAAGACTTATGCCACAAGATATTATTACTAAGCCTATCAATTAAAATCAACTCTTTCTTATTTTAAGTATATCAAAATTGCTTACAATTAAATTCAAGTCGCTCACCACAAGATTATATTTTAATATTTTCAAAAATCAAGATAAACAAAAATAAAATCTATCTGTTCTGACCAATGCTCTGAACCAATGTAATTATATGATTAATTACCCCTGTGAATTAAGTATTAGCGACCAATTCAAATTTTAATCTTATTTTTTACTGAATACTAATTTGTAAAATAATATTTAGAGATATATGTTTGTAAGATAATATTTAAAGATATATGTTTGTAAAATTTGTAAAATAATATTTAAAGATATATGAGACCTCTGAAAAAAATCAAATCGTATCGAGGTTTAGAAAATCTAAATTTAAGCATAATAATAGATGACCTCTTATCTGTATTTTCATTCTTATCCTTGAGGGTTTTAGCGACTAATAACTGAAACAGTATTATCAATTGAATTGGTTACATAAACAGATGTACCATTGCTTAACACTGCAATTTTACTTGGCGAAATACCAACAGGAATCAATGCTACTAACTTATTATTCAATGTTCTAATTACTGAAACTGTATTTTCGCTTTGATTTACCACGTAAACATATTCTCCATTATCTAACACCTTAACATCAGTCGGATTGTCTCCTACTCTTATTGTTGCAATAACAGTATTATCTAATGTTGAAATTACTGAAACGCTATTTCGGTCATCAGTAACATAAAGATATTGGCAATTAGGATGAGTAACAATCGCACGTGGGCTTCTCGCAAAAGGTATGACATCGATTACCGTGTTAGTGCTGACTTGAATCTTACTAATATTATTGCTTCCTGCATTAGTTACATAAACATACTCACCATTTGCCGAGGGGGTAACATCCCAGGGCATATCGCCAACAGGTATTGAAGTGATAACCGAATTGGTTGCAGTCTGAATAACTGCAACACTATCTGCATCAATTCTGGTAACATAAATATACTCACCATTTGGTAAAATACTAATATTTCTGGGCGACTGGCTAATAGGAATTTGTCCGACAATAAGATTGTCTAAGGTTCTGATTACGGTAACATCATCTTTTGTTGTGACATAAAGGTATTGACCATTAGGATGCACACAAAGACCATAAGGATTTTCACCAACATAAAATTTTCCAATCACAGAATTATTTGATGTTTGAATCACACTAATACTGTCATTACCATAATTAGCAACATATACATAATTATTATTAGGTAAAGCGGCGATGCCTTCTGGATTACTATTATTTCCCAAGGAAATAGTCCCTACAACATAATTAGGAAAATTACAACCAGTTAAATTAATACGGACCTGATATTCATAAGACCAATCACTCATTTCTCCCTTAGTGTCCTTAGCCCGACTTTTGATATAATATACGCCTGGAGTAACCCAAACTTTTCTCATTGTTACTGGTATGCTACAGGGCATAAAATTACTCCATTCGGATAAAGTTCCGTCACCCCAATCAAATTGATAAGCAATACTATCACCATCTGCATCTAATGTTAAGGTCGTATAATCATTAAAGACATTTACAAAACTTGACGACGGACCAGTTAAAATAAAAGGTGTTCGCGGTATACGATTTGATGAAATATAAATTACTGCTTTGTCTGACCATACCGATTTATTCTCTTTTAAGTCTTTGGCTTGAGCTCTGACTTCAAAAGTATCTGAAGTCTTCCAGGCATGACTCATTGAAACTGTCTCTCCTAAAGGCACAAATTTACTCCAATCCGAAGTATCGCCATCTCCCCAATCGAATCGAATTGCTATCCGTTCATCTTCCATATCTAAGGCTGACGAGACAAATTGATATGTAATATTTATTCTTCCGAACTTGGGACCGCTTGGTGTATCAGGAATCCCCGGCGGTCGATTCTTTTGGCAATTAATATAGACTAACCAAATGATTAAAAGAACGATTTTCAATAAGATTCGCTTCATAATTTTGCCTCCGTTAATTATCTTTAATCTACCTGCCACAGCACTAATTTATCTTATCTTTTAACCAATGTCAAGTCTTTAATCAAGAAAACACGGGAAAAGTTAATTCTTACTATTGAATAAATTGAACTTGTTGGATATTTTTCTGTGGTTTCTTTGATCGGGATGTGCGCCGTAAGCGTTTTCACTGGCATTGCTTCAGAATGCTCAATCGACATCGTCATCACTTTATCACAACCACGCGATAAATATGTGCTTCAAAAATTTTTGCCCGCTACAATCCGCAAAAGCAAAAAAGATATCTATGGCACCATTTTTTCTGCACTAACAAAAAAAGACTTTTCCTAAATCGGCAAATTGGTATAATTTTTGAATCCCTGTAATTTCTCCCATCTTAAATAAGATGATAAAAAACTTAACCAAAATTTTCGTTAATATTTCAATACAAAATCACTTACAATTAAAGACTCGAATCTCTACTAAATATTTACAAATCTGCTGCAATTTTAATAATACTTCCGTTAAGAAAAATTGAACTTGACTTTCATTTTCATTTTAGTATAATTTATCTATGAAAGCATTACTCAAATACTTTAATGATTTTTGCAGTAAAAAAGGACTAAATAAATCAAAACCACGAGACAGTGTCGTAAATACTTTTCTTCAAACTGAAAATCACATTAGTTCTTATGAACTTTATAATCGATTATTAAAACAAGGTAATAAAATTGGCTACAGCACAGTATATCGAACCTTAAAGTTATTAACTGAAGCCGGTATCGCACGCACGATAGAATTAGGCTACGAAACATATTTTGAACATAATTATAAACACAAACATCACGACCATTTTGTCTGTAATCAATGTGGCACGATTATTGAATTTGCCAGCCCAACCATTGAACGCATTCAGAGTCAACTCGCTAAAAAATTTAATTTCGTTTCGGAACATCACAGTCTAATTATTTATGGAGTTTGCCAACAATGCCAAAAGAAGTAGAATTAGTTCCTTTAACCCAATTAGAATCTGGTGAAACCGGTATTGTAACCGACATTCTCGGTAGCCAGGAAACAGTCAAACGTCTACAAGCAATGGGGATATCGCCAGGGGTGAATATATGTAAAATTAGTGCTATGATTTTACATGGACCAGTTGTCATCCGAATTAAAAACACTGAATTGGCATTAGGTTTTAGAATGGCAAGTAAAATATTAGTTAGGAAAGATGGACGCTTTGAAAATTAATAACATTAATGAGACTGTTGTGACAATAAAAAATAGTCAGGAGGCAGTTATTTTTTTGAAAAATTATGGGAATAAAATTTAATCTCAAATGGTCTATGCCCAATAAAAAAATGGATGTTAAGTCTGCTTCGATTGGCATTACTCAATTTCAAGTTGTTACATTTACTGTGGATAATTGCTTGATTGCAAAATTTATCGATCGTCGAGAACAAGGTCTGCATCACATTGCTTTAGAAGTAGATAATTTAGACGAATGGGTAGAACGGTTAAAAGAACAATGAATCCAACTCATTCTCAATATTTTGTGTCATATTCTAAGAGAAAATTCATCTTTATCCATCACAAATCTGCTTTTGGTATGTTAATCGAATTAATCGGATATAATAATTGACACGACAATATAAAAACCACAAATATAATATTTAAAGTTAAATTGATAAAATATTTCCCAAAATTGATTAGATGACAATTCTTTTAGTCGGTAATCCTAATGTTGGCAAAAGTGTTATTTTTTCTCGATTGACTGGCGTTAAGGTTATTGCTTCTAATTACCCCGGGACAACCGTAAGTTTTACTAAAGGCTATATGAAACTCGATGGTGAAAGCGTTGAAGTAATTGATGTCCCAGGTTCATATTCTTTAGAACCAACCTGTAAAGCCGAAGAAGTCGCTTGTGAAATGTTAAACCTTGGAGATATCATTATTAATGTTATTGATGCAACAAATCTTGAACGACACCTAAATCTAACGTTACAACTACTGGAGCAAAGAAAACCTATGGTAATTGCCCTAAACTTTTGGGATGAAACTAAGCACCGAGGTGTAAAAATTGACATTAAAAAATTAGAAGAAATCTTAGGTGTTCCTGTTGTTGCTACATCAGCGATAAGAGGTGAAGGACTCAGTGAGTTAAAGCAGAAAATAAAGAATGCCAAGATACCTGACCGGGTTTTCGTCTCATCTGCTACGCGTTGGAAAGAAATCGGCGAAATCGTCAATTCAGTTCAGACTGTTAGCCACCGACATCATACACTTGCCGAGCATATCGGCGAAATAATGATTCATCCATTTTGGGGGCTTATCATAGGGGCTGGAATAATCTATTCCGCATTTCGAACTGTTCAGTTTATTGGCGAAAGTTTGATTAAGTATCTTTTTGACCCAATGTTTAATAATTTATATGCGCCATTACTTATGAAATTATCCGCAATTTTACAGCCAACCAATCTTCTCCATAAACTTTTGATTGGCGAACTGGTTAATAATACAATCGATTTTAAGCAATCTATGGGGCTACTATCTACTGGTATTTATGTTGAGATTGCAATGATTTTACCGTATATTATCTCATTTTATTTTATTCTCAGTATATTAGAGGATGTTGGATATTTACCTCGGTTAGCAATTATTGCGGATGCAGTTATGCATCGATTAGGATTACATGGTTATGCGATAATACCAATGTTTTTAGGACTCGGTTGTAATGTGCCTGGCATTTTAGCAACTCGTATCTTAGAAAGTAAACGCGAACGTTTCATTGCCGCAACACTTATTTCCATTGCAGTTCCTTGTGCCGCATTACAGGCAATGATTGTTGGTTTGGTCGGTGCTCAGGGAATTAAATATGTTACTATAATTTATTTTACACTCTTTTGTATCTGGCTGACAACCGGATTTATCTTAAACAGAATCGTTAAAGGTTTTAGTCCAGATTTAGTAATCGAAATTCCTCCGTATCGACTACCTTTATTTTCACAGCTACTAAAAAAACTCTGGTATCGTGTTTCTTCATTCTTAATTGAAGCCGTGCCTTTTGTATTTTTAGGTATCCTAATAATAAATCTACTTTACACTTTCAAAATATTCGAATATATTGCTCCGCTATCAAAATTTGTTGTAAATAAAATTTGGGGATTACCACCAACTGTGATCGTTCCAATATTGATTGGCTTCTTAAGAAAAGATGTTGCGGTGGCAATGTTAGGTCCGTTAAATCTTTCTGCCAAACAATTAGTAATCGGAAGCACTGTTTTGGCAATCTTCTTCCCTTGCATTGCAACCTTTGTAATGTTATTAAAAGAACTTGGTTTCAAAGATATGATGAAAGCAACTTTAATAATGCTTATAACTTCTTTGATTGTTGGCAGTATATTAAATATAGTTCTATAGAAAGTTTAAAAATTCTCCTTAAACTACTGTAAGATTATTTTAGAATTAAAGACAAATTAATCTAATATATTATTGGATTATTTGTTTTCTGTGCTTATATCTCCGTAATATTTCAAAGTAATATATAAGTATTTTGGATAAATTTAGACTTATTAAGTTAAAAACAAAGGTGCTTAGTTGCCAACACATAGCACTCCGGGAATTTAATTCTATACCGCTATTTTATCTAACATTATAGGCACAACCTTACGAATCTCATCATTAATATCCGGCATCTGCACTTTAAGACTTGTTACAATCGAACACGAGAATGCTTCTGAAATAATAATAATAAATTTATTTCAAGCCTGTTGATATTAAACCTGCCAGCGACTTTATGTTAAATTTTCTGGAATATAGAATTACTCATCTGTTAGTCCGATGCGACCGCTCTAAATGGACATTATCTTTTGGAAACTCTTTATGGCTCTGTACTAATTCACAATCAAACCAAGTAGTTTTTGCAGACTAATTAATCACAAATGTCAGCCAAATTCTTCACCTTATCAAAGGTAAAAACAATTTTATATCTCACTCTCGCAAGCGTAACAACCTTAATATCACCTGAAGATAAAAATCTAAGCCGTTAGCCCAATTCTTTTCTTTTGAATAAGCGATCAAATTAAATCGTAAGTCACATTCAACACACAATACAGATAATTAGGTATCTTAAAGGTATCCGGATAACTAATCTACACAAGGATTAATACTTATTGCTTAGAGTTATGTCTAACACCAATTTGAACAATCTCGAAAAATTTGTCCAAATTCAGGTCAATAAACTCTCTTTATTAATTTTTTTCTTTTCTTCGGACATATAAAATATTTAATATGCTCTGGAAGTCTTCATAAGATATGACGCTTTGTGCCGACTAATGCATTAATCGATTCATCTGCATAAACACCTAAAGTCTTTTGGGTCCGAATCGTTTTTAATTTTCATCTCAAATATTTTGGCATCTATTCTGTTGAGATGGTATATATATTTTGGATACGATGTATTGTTTCGGTCTTTTCGGTTATTTTGTTAAAATTTAGCAAAACTTATTGTGAACTACTAAAGTTGCAAAAGTTAAAAGACTACTCCGGCACGAGAGATGTTACTTCTAAGATATTCTATAACGGATTGTTTAATAACTTCAGAACCCGATTTTTCTTAATTATGTATAATTGATTCAAAAAAATTTTGCATATTATCTCATAATCTTGAATGAACATCTAAAATTAATTTTTATTATCTTAAAAATCTGTTCCATACATTTAATATAATTAAAACTCATAAACTATATAATATCTCTTGGACATATTGTAAAAAATTGTTGACAAGTTAATCATTGCACATACTCTTAAAGTATGCCTCTGGTGATTATTATTATTGGTGCTTCTGGAATTATTGCGCAAATTACTTTGATTCGTGAATTGTTAGTAAGTTTTCAAGGTAATGAATTATCAATTGGGTTTGTTTTAGGAAATTGGCTACTTGCAGAAGCAATGGGAAGTTTTCTTGCCAGAAAAATAAAAAGTTCAATTGATTCTTACCGTCTGATAATCATATGTTTTGCAATATTGTTTCCAATATTAGTGATTTGTGCAATGATGTTAAAAGTATTTATTGGCATTGTTCCAGGAGAGATTATAACTTTTCCTATAATGTTTATCACCTCATTTATTATTTTGTTTCCGATAAGTTTTATTCATGGTGCACTTTTTACTTTAAGCGTTTCTGTATTGGCCATAACCTCAAATACCACGCATAAAGTTTTTGGTTATGTTTATATCTTTGAAAATCTTGGCACGATTATTGGTGGCATTCTGATATCGTTTATTATAATTCATATTTTCCATTCATTACAAATTGCATTTATTGTTGCGATTGTAAAGATAATTGCAATCGTCNTCTTAACAAAAGATAAATCCTATTGGCATCGGTTTCTCCATTATATCTTAATCTCTATATTTAGCCTACTTTTATTTTTTTCTTCTTCAGTTGAGGATTGGATAAACAAGCAAAATTATCGTAATTACGAAGTACTCCTATCAACTAATACTATCTATAGTAACATCAAAGTTATTAGAAGAGAGGAACAGTATACTTTTTTAATTGATGGAGTTCCAACACTTTTAACACCATATCCAGATATTAATTTTGTTGAGGATTATGTTCATTTTGCGTTATTGTCTCATCCTTCACCTAAAAAGATATTACTTATTAGTGGAGGCATCGGCGGAGTTTTAAGTGAGATTTTGAAGCATCCGGTGGAGAGAGTCGATTATCTGGAATTAGACCCACATTTGATTGAAATTGCTAAAAAATTTCCTACAACATTAACCACTCAAGAATTGTCTGACCCAAGAGTTAAAACAATAAATATTGATGCTAGAGCATTTTTGCAAAACTGCCAAGAAAGATATGATGTGATTTTTATCAACTTTCTTTCGGCTTTAACCCTACAAATCAACCGATTTTTTACTAAAGAGTTTTATGCGGTCTGTAAAGAAAAATTAAATCCTAATGGCATCTTAACAACTGTCTCACTTGGTTCTTTAAGTTATATTAATCCTCAGTTACGCAATGTAATAAATTTGCATATTACAACTGGCAAAAGTATTTTTCCGAAATTGATAGTCATACCAGGTGATTTTAATCTCTATTTAAGTTTTAATGCAGTTGATTCGATAAATAGGAATCATTCGCTAATATCTGAAACATTATTTCAAAGATTGCAAACACGACAGGTCCAGACACATTTGTTTAATTTGAATTATATCCGATATCGAACTAATGACTATTGGCAGGATTGGCTAAGAGAATCGCTTCAATCAAAAGACCAAAATCAAACTCTATTAAATCAAGACGGACATCCTGTTGGGTTGTTCTACAACTTAGTTTATTACAACACAATTGCAAATCCATCTTTACAGACGATTTTATCAATTATAACTAAAATTAATTTGAAAATAGTCTTAATTTTGTTAATAGTAGTATTTATTGTGCTGTTATTTTTTACCAGACATTATCGTCATAAAGTTTTTTTGCCGATGACAATCTTTACGACAGGCATTTCAGCAATGATTTTTACGCTAATTTTTTCACTGGGATTTCAAGTTCGCTATGGTTATCTCTATTATCAAATAAGTATTCTTTTAACAATATTTATTTTAGGTGGTGTATTGGGTAGTTTAATTGGCTCTCGCATCAACAACATAAAAGTTAAGTATCTACTTTATGCCGAACTATTGCTAATTGGTTTTATCATATTAATTATATTACTCCTCTATAATAGAACCTATCCTGTTTTTTTAAATTCGCAAATAGATTTTTATATTTCGCTTTTGATTGCTGGACTCTTTACTGGTATAGAATATCCCTTAGCGACTCGGATTTATCATCAGTTCAAATTGGCTATAATTAATTCTCAAGATGAATTTCTAAAGAAACGAGAGCGTATGGTATCAGAAACCGCGGGAAGTTTATATGCAGCAGATTTATTGGGTGGATTTATTGGTGCAATTTTAATATCGGCGATCTTTATACCCATTCTTGGTATTTACCAAACTTTAGTTTTGTGTTTGGGGTTAAAAATTTTCAGTCTGCTGATAGTATTGACAGGTAAACCTTTTTCTATAAAATAAACAATATAATAGAAAAAGTTGTGATAACACTTAATATAAGATTTAAGTTTTGATAATGCTTAAAATATTATTAACAATTTTTTATCTCGGACAGATTGCCGGGTCTACTCCGAGTACAACAACTCCATCCGAAGTAATTGGATTAGAATCACCAATTATTTCTGAAGAATATAAATTATTTCCCGGTGATGGTCTTTTAGTAACGATTACGGGTAAAAGCAATTATTCGTATCACGCAACAGTAACTTATGAGGGAAAAATAACAATCAATCTTCCCGTTGGCTCCACTATTAGTGAACAGGGTTTAGTTATACCACGCTACGATGTAGTCAATACGGTTAAAGTCTCAGGTTTAACATTGAAATCAGCGCAAGAAACATTATCTAATGTGTTTAATAATTATTTAAAATCAGTATCGGTAAAACTAACCCTGCTTTCAATGCGGCAAGGTGCGGTCTTTGTTAGCGGTGAAGTTCAAAGTCCTGGCGTCTATTATGTATCACCGGTTGAAAGAGTATCTCAGGTCATTAATAAAGCCGGTGGCATAACTCCTATTGGTTCAAAGGCGAATATCAAATTGGTTCGTCAAGGAAGTGAAAATCAAACAGTCGATTTGGATAGATTTGAACGAACCGGCGACTTAGCGAACAACCCTTTTATCGAAACCGGCGACATTATAATCGTTCCTAAAGTTCAAGGAATAGTTACTGTTAAAGGTGCAGTATTTGGCCGAGGTGAAACGAAACTTAGACATTCAGTTTTAACCACTGAGAAAGAGCGAATTTCTGAAGGTGTCTATGAGTTAAAACCAAATGACAGAATTTCTGATATGATAATTAAAGCCGGTGGGATTACTCCTTGGGCTGACCTGACCGCAGGTTATATTGAAAGATTGGACACGAATGGTAAACATCGGATGAAGATTCCGATTGATCTCTACAAAATAATTTTTGAGCAGGACTCAACAAAAGACTTGATTATGCGCAATGGCGATATTTTAGTGATACCGCCCTTAAATACATTAGTTTATGTTCAAGGTGAAGTTAACCGACCTGGTTCCTTTCTATTTTCACCTAATCTTAAAAGCAGTGATTATATTGGACAGGCAGCTGGTCCAACCAATTATGCTAATATCCGAGGTGCGTATTTGCGTCGAGGTCAGAAGAAAATTTCTCTAAAAAAAGACCCTTTAGTTGAACCTGGTGATATAATATTTGTTCCCAGAACTACCTTCAAATGGTGGCAGGATTATGTTACTATTATCAGCGCCATCGCAATTCCGATTGCTACCGCATTACTTTATTTACGGGTTTCTCCATAAATTGTCATTTGTTAGTTATATAAAGTTCTCTTCTATTATATAAAGTTTTCTTCTGCTATATAATGTTCTCTTCGGTTATATAAAGTTCTCTTCGGTTATATAAAGTTCTCTTCTTCGGGCCTCTAATAATTCTGTCTTTTTCCCTAAAAATTCTGCCGCCGTTATTAATTTGATTTCTCGGTTAACATTAGTCCGTCGTAGTAAATCCCGTACTTCCTTATAATAAATTTGGTAATTTAAATCTCGGGTCAAATGATGGTCAATAATAAAAATTTTTGCCTCGGTCTCTTTTATTATTCTTGCCATATTCGCTACCGATTTTTGCCAAGTGCTATCAGAATAACGATAACCTTTAAGATATAGAGAAGGACCGTCACAGATAATAATGTCAGGATTATTTTGGATAATAAAAGACAAATGGCTCTCATCAGGAATACCACATACATCTGAGGTAAAAAGTAATTTCTCAATTGTATCATCAATTAAAACCTCAATCACATAACCTAAATGATGTGATGTTCCATGATATACTGCTTTAGAGCAGAAAATTTTAGTCTTATTAAAATAAAAACTTCCCTCTTCTGCAATCTCAATTTTTTTAGTCTTAGAACTGACTCGTTTTAGGAATACTTGAGCACGCTCTTTTTGACTGAAATTAATATTTTCTGTAGGGTGTTTTACAATAAGAAATTTATCTTGAAATAATTCGGGAAAATCTGGATTGTGATGGTCATAATGATAATGAGTAACAATAATAACATCGCAGTTTTGAGCAAAATTAATAATCTGCTGCCAATGTTCATCTCTTCTTTTTATTTCGACAGGATGAGGGGCTAAATTGTAACGAAGCGGGGCTAAACGAACTGAAGGGTCGATAAATATTTTTACATCATCTGTTTCAATATAAGTTGCCATTGCTCTTGTGCCTAAACTATCAAAGGCAACAGGTATAATCTTCATAATGATGCTGTGCTGAAAAATATTTGAAGAAATGTCATTAGCATATTACTGATGGTTCTTCGAGTCTAAGAAATGTACGCGTTTTCTTCAACACAACTTATATTGATAATTAAGAAAGAATACATTTAATATTGGATAATAAAAATGCCACTGATACACAATTTTATTATTAAGTGTTGAAGAACATTTTCCGTCAAGTGTCAAAAGGACGAATCAGAATTAAAATTGCTGAAAGCATTTTCTATTTGCATTGTATTTAAACATTATTATGTGATATATCCACAAAATTTTTACTTTTTATTATATGGAAAAATATAATGATGTCTACAATTTTAATCAATATGATAATCTCAATCAAGAATTCTTTTATATTGCACCGCTATGAAAAAGTAATTTTTACTGATTACCCGCGGCAAACATTCAAACAAAATTTCTGTCTAATTTAACATCAGATTTTCTGACAGTCTTTCTTTTAATTTATTTCATAGACTACTTATTAAATAAGAAAAGATATCTTTTAGCAGAGAAGGTAAGAGTAGAAGGTTTTTGTTCAAAAGAGAATAGATTATAAGAGATACAGATAGACGATTTGGGCTAACCGAAAAGCGACTCTCTCTGCGGTATACCAGATAGGATAGATTTTGCCGTATGTTATGATTTGGCTAAGATAGGGTCAGGCCTACCCTAGCCCCCCTACTGCTCCCCTACGCCAAGTTATGAAGTTTACTAAAAAGGCAAGGGGGCGAAACTTCGCCCCCTTAGTTTTAGGTCTGGCATCTTTTTGATGCCAGACAAATTCTATTTTATTGGACGATGAGTTTAACTTCACAGGAGTTTGTTGCATCTTTATACTTCAAAAAGTAGATACCATTAGCAAGATTCTTAGCATTCAGTGTAGTTGTGTATGAACCAGCCTTGTGATGTTCGTCAGTTATGGTTTCAACCAGACGACCTGATGCATTGTAGAGTTTGATTGAGACTTTGCTCGAATTTGGCACATTGTATTTAATCGTGGTCAGTTTGTTAAATGGATTTGGTGTTGCATCAAATTTGAAGTTGAGAGCGCCTGTAATATCTGAAGTCATAACTGCAGTTTGGGTTGTAGCAACTGACGCTGTTGCTAATTCAGCATAGATTGGTCCGTATCTCATCACTTCTAAGGTATTATTGCCTTTTAAGAGATAGACATAGTTATTGCCATAGGCCAAAGCAGCACCAGTCTTAGGAGTTCCTTTTTTACCAAGCACGCCTTTGGGAATAGTTTCCAGACCAATCCAAGTGCCTTTGCCAGGTTCATATTTCCAAAAGTCCTGAGCACCACCGCCTTTAATCGCATAGATTGTTGAACCGTTCGTTGCCATTGCACCACCATCTTTGACTATCGCTTTCTTTGTTAATCTCGGATGGAAGAGAGGTATCGTCTCTTTTTCAAACCAATTTGTGCCATCAAATGCATGGAAATAGTTATGTTTGCCACCACCTTTTAAGACATAAACTCTATCACCAAGCGCTATAATGCAACTACCATCTTTATAAGGTTTGCCATCAGGTGCTGTGGGTGCTTTAAGTAGTGTGGTCCAAGTCTTATTTGTTGTATTATAGGCAAAGAAGTTATCAAATTCTGGCTTTAATCCGCCGACTAAGACATAGAGCAGACCATCTTTATAGGTTAGTGCGGTTCCGCCTTTGGCACCTTTGAGTGAAGGTAGCCAGTTTTCAAAATACCAGTGTCCGTCATTCAGATTATATCTCCAAAGTTCAAATGTGCCATTACCTTTAGTCGCATAGATTGTGCTTGCGCCATCCCAACAGAGTGCTGCACCTTTGCCGGGAACCTTTTTGTTATATTTGGAACTATCAGTCACAGGATATTTTAAGCCAAAGCCAATGGTCTCAACCTCAGTCCAGGAAGGTTCAACATATTTTACGAACTTTTTAGACTTATTACCAGGGAAAGCATAAAGAACAGCAGATTTGGTTTCCACTGCAGTCATTGCGCCACCGGCTTTGACGCCTTTACCAGGTGCTGGTTCAATGATATTTGCAATCCAAGACCAAGTTGCTGCTGGTGCTTCAATAACATTGAAACTACCTGCAGGTGCGGAATTATTATTAGGATTAGCATCTCCCGGTAATGCAGTCCAAGCATTAGTTGTGAATTCGCCTAAAGTAGTTGCATTATATAAATCAAATTCCACAGTATCAATTTGGCCAACATCTAAAGTGACCCAGGCAGTATCTACATATTCGCCGTCTTTAGCACTTCCAATTTCAAATACAACAGGGAATGAACCAGTTGCGACACCATAGTTTTGAACGACAACTTTGGGTCTAACCGAACTACCTCGATAGACATTACCAATTGGAGCAAGAATTGCAGTTGCGCCAACATCAAATACCGGCTTATAGAAATCGTTCCAAACTCTCGGTAATAATTGGAAAGTATCTTTATAAGCCGAGAGATTGCCGATAATTGATATTGTATCAATGGGAATAGTTTGGCCGATAATTTCAGTTGCGCTGGCATCAATTCTTATGCGCACAGAATCAGTTTCATCGTTATTATAAGCCCAATAATTAGTTGAGCCGGCAAATGTGCCAGTAGTTTTGAAGTGTAAATCATTAATTCTGATTAAACATCCTTCGTAATCTTCAATTACACCAGAAATTGTTCTCAGAGTTGTACAAGGCAAAGGTCGATTGTTGGCATAAACTCGAACATCGCCATTAAGGTTATAACCAGCGTCGATTTCAGTTAGGGTAAACCATTCTTTAATAATACCGATGACGCTAACACTATCACCAATATTTAGTTTTGGTAAGGAATCTTGAAACCGGCGGTAAACATAAAGTTCATTGCGAGCACCACCGGGTCTTTGGGCAATAAAGAACCGCGAGCCAAAAGTACCAGTCACAATACCTTTGGTGTGGACGTATTTCAGTGTCTCGGGTGAAGATGCACCGGTGCCTTGAATTTGGTCAATAGTTAGTTCAAATGGAATTGTGTAGCGAGAAATTCCTGAAATAGTTGTGTATCCGTCTCCATCAGTTGCGTGAATTTTATAAAAGATGGTATCGCCTTGGGATTTGAATGCTGGAATGGTATAAGTAAAGATTGAATCGCTGGGATTATAACCAGTCTTTAGCACATAGTTCCAGGTAGTTTGAGTATTGACTGCATAGAATAGAGTATCAGCAATATTGGCTAAAGGAGTCTGCGGGTCATATATTTTTGCCGTGACAGTTACGATTTCACCTGATAAAGGAATTCTCGGAGTTCGAGTAATCTGAGTAATAATAGGTTCATTTGGAATATCTAAACAGGTGCTATCACCAGCATTAACTGTCCACGGACCAGGAATTTCAGTATAAAATGGCAGAATTGCATTAGTTGTTCTATTTCTAACTTGTAAAGAATCAATAATGCCAGATTTCACTGCCATTCTAATATAGCCAGCATTACTGGAATTATAGCCTTCGTCAATATTATTATTTTCTGTAGCATAGGCACCGACAACCTCATTACCTTGGTAAGCCAAAACAACGACATTTTCCCGAGCCGGACCACCATTATATTCGTAAATATGTCCATAGAGCCAACCACCATCACCTGAAGTCGTCATATTTAAAATCTTAATTGGCAAGGTATCCGAATCATAATTTTGTTCAGCAACAATGTGTCGCACTCTTAAACATAAGAAGGTATCAACAGGAATGGTTGGTCGTGCTTTCATAAAGACCCAGAATTTAGTTGTATCATCGACCCCACTACAGAATATTTTAGATAGACTTGTCCAAGCAGCACCATCATCTGCCCAATTATTACCATTAATGTTCCAGGTTAAACCTCTTCCGCCAATTCTTCCTTTATAATAAAATGAGTCATTAGCCGCTCCAGGCTTTATTCCAGCATAAAATGCAAAAGGTGTGCCGGTACCTGGTGTTCCTGTAGTTGCACCACCTTGAACATATCTTGGTCTTGTTATTATTCTCACACGTGGTGGAACAATTACATTATAAGAATATGCTAGAGTTCGAGTCGAAGCCCCTGAATCGTCTTTTGCCCAAACATAATAATAGACTTTGCTTCCGTTAGGGACTCCGGGAATTGTGTAATAGAATGTAGAATCAGTTTTTGTGCTATCATGATAAACTCTAATCCATGTTGAACTGTCGTTGATTGCATAATATAAACTATCCACGATATTCGCTAAGGGGCAATAGTCATCATAAATTTTTGCCTTAACTACAACCGCTTGATTTGGTGCTGGTGTTGTTGGTATCCTTGTCACACTAAAGATAGTCGGCGGTTGATTTGGTTGTAATATTTCTTGGTTAAAAACATAAATTGAGTCAATATTGAAATAACGGTTTGTCCCTCCAGATGGTTCAGCATAATTATCGTAATAAATCCAACGAATATTGACACTGTTCTGCCCATTAAAAGGAGTTAAATCACAAGTTAATTTATATCCGGTATCTCTTACCGCAGTCTGCCGTAAATTATAAATATAATTGCTGTCCAATACCAGAACAGGTGTCCAATTTAAGCCGTTGGTTGAGACTTCAATTTTGATAGTATCAAGTCTTGTATAAAGTCCATATGCACTACCAGAACCAGGACAACGGAAATAAAAACTTAAAGATTCAACACTTGGAGATGAAAAATTAAGTGTTGGAGAGACAAGATAACTTGTTCCTTGAGTATTACCGCCTGATTGTCCATAAAAAATAGCAACTCCAGCGGATGCACCACTACGAAATACCTGGCCTGAAGTTCTTCTAACCCAGTTCTGAGCCGTTCCAGTTTGACCATTTGTCCAATCTGTCGGCGGAAATGTTGAAGATTCGAAATCTTGATAAAGTAATGTTGCGCCCAAAGCGATTTGAAGACTAATTAATAGCAATGCGATACTTATGGTTTTTATTTTTTTACTCATTTTTAGATACCTCCAGATACTACTTTTGCATTCTGCGAAATGCATTTGCTCAGATGGTTTAAACTGTTTTACGAGGTTTTCGGCTACCATCTTTAACCGAAAACACAGATTAATATGATGGTTGTTTAGATTATAATTAAAACTTTTTTTATATTTATACATCGAGTTAATTTTATTTACCCGATGTTAATTTTATATAAACGAATTGTTAAATTTCTGTTAAGTTTTAGTTATTCTTTCAATTACAAATGCTAATTCCTTATTTCAGACCAGAAATTAGCATTTTTAATATCGATTAAAAATTAGGGTATTGTTGTTGGTAATTATCTCAGTAGTGTTATCTTACTAATTTTTCTTTCGCTGTTTGTTTCTAATTGGATAAAGTAAATTCCTGCGGAAAGTAAATTATTCGCTTCATCTCTGCCGTCCCAAATACTGTTTGTTTCAGTTAAAGTTTTTACAAGATTGCCCGTCGCATCATAGATTTTAATGTTCTTGAAATTTTGGAGATTGCCATTATAACTGATATGAGTATAACTGGTAAACGGATTGGGCGAAATTCTTAGAGAAGGATTTGTCGAAAATTGGGCGTAATTCTCTTCAATGCAAGTTGGAATTGTTGCCGACCAACTTGTGCCAATTCGGATACCATCGATAATCACGGTTGGCCCGTTTGCAGCCTGACCTTGACGAAGTGCCACTGAACCAATATTGGCAGGGTCAGCACTGTTAGCAGGAGAAATTGGTCCGACAGTTGGGGTTGCAGGTTCTGTTGCCGGAGCGGATGTGTTAAAGACAAATAAACTCAGTTGGTCATTGTTATCTCCAGAGACAATAGCATATTTTACGACTAATAGATAAGTCGTGTTTACTGCGTAAGTAAAGCCAGTAAAGGTTGTGTCAGTGTGTCTTTTACCTAAACCAAATGCTAAATTATTCGATGCATCGCTTTTGATATGAATTCGGGCAAAATATTCGGCCGAACTTAAAGGATTAGTTGATAAATGGAAAAAGTAATCGCCAAGCGGTTTTGCTTTTTCTACTCTGAGCATAAATGCGGTATAAATTGTTCCGCTGGTTTGCGCAGTAAAGGTTCGATTAACATCTTCGCCAGTTGAATCAACTCTTGCCGAAAGCCCGATACCTGATGATGCATAAGATGGAAATGTTAATCCCACTGTATGCACTTTAATCGGATTTGTGCCACTGGCGCTGTGCGCAGTCCAGCCATTAGCAGTTAGATTAGTTCCGGCGGTATAACTGAAGTTTTCTTGGAATAAGAGTTGAGCATCAGCGCTTATTACTAAGAGCGCAATTGCTGATAATATTACTGTGATTATTTTGTTCATTGTGCCTCCTAAAAAAACATAATGTTTTGTGTTATTTTTGCTAATTTTTTATATATGTATATGTTATATAATAATGCCACAAGTAATAATTTATATAATATTTTACTATCTAAAATATAATATGTCAAGTCAAAAATAGGATTCATTTTCCGATAAAGTGCTTTCGTTAAATTCATTACTATCTTAATACATATGTTATAAGATAATCTTTAACATAGGATTTTCCTTATTCTATCACCATAGTTTCGACCTTGCTAAAAATTAAATAAAAGAAAATAATAATAAATAAATAGACGTTAAATTAGATGTAATATTTTAATCTTCAAATGTAAAAGCACCTAATATGCTAATTAGATTGGTCTTGGGTTTGGTTCAATAGTTGTTTAATTAAGATTGCCCGTTTTTCATCTCTTTCCGCTGGCGACATCTCTTGATTATAAAATATCTGTAAATTTGCTGGTCTCAGCAAGAGCATTATTTTATTGAGCGTAGCAAATGAAATGTCTTTGATAAGATTCAAAGCAACACCTAATCTCACCGTGGCAAGTAAATTCAAGGTTTCTTCACTGGTTATAATTCTTGCCGATTTTAAAATCGCGTAGGCACGATAGATCTTATCTTCAAGTTCAATTTTAGTATGTTTTAAGAGGTATTCGCGGGCTTTTTGTTCATACGCAACGAGTTGTTCAGTAACCTTTTCAATGCCCTCAATGATTTCTTGTTCGGATTGTCCGAGCGTAATAGTATTAGAGATTTGAAAGAAGTAGCCACGAGTTTCTGTGCCTTCACCGAACAAACCCCGTACCGCATAATTTATTTGCCAAATACTGCGTAAGGTTTTTTCAATCTCTTTAGTTAAAACTAAACCCGGTAAATGGATTAAGACCGATGCTCGTAAACCAGTTCCAACATTACTCGGACAAGCAGTCAAAAAACCATACCGTGAAGAAAAAGCATAATGTAAAACAGACTCTATGTGGTCATCAATTTCATTCAGTTTTGCAAAGCCGGTCTTAAAGTCAAATCCCGAGGTTAAGACTTGGAGTCTTATATGGTCTTCTTCATTAACCATTAAAGTAGTGGTTTCGTCTGGACTAATAAAGACACCGCGACCTGTGCCATTGGTAGTTTTTGAAGGTTCTAATTTGGTTATCTGCTGAATAAAATCCGGTGAGATTAAATGCCTTTCCATAAGAAATTCGGCTTTAAGCGGAGTAATTTTATTAAGCGTAATAAAACCAGATTTAGGAAAGACTTCTTGTAAAAAGGGTTCTTTGGTAATGGCCATTGTGACCATATCTAATATTTCAGTAGATTCTTTAGGTGTTAACCGGTTAACAAAATGATAACCCGCAAGATTGCGCGCAAAACGGACCCGACTGGATAAAACAATAGCCGAACGGGCATCTTGGTCATCAAGCCAAGAAGGTATTGCGCGGTCAATGGCGTCAAAAACTTCGTTTTTCATAAAATAACCACAGACTCACAAAGATATAGAAATAAATAACTCTAAGTCCTGATTTCCTTTTTTAAGAGTTATCAAACCGCAAAGATAAAATGCAGACATTAGTAATAGCTCGTATTCTTTGTGATTTAATATGTTAGATATATTAAGATTCATTTCGTTTCGCGCATTCTTTTAATAGTATCGCGAATTCTGGCGGCAGTTTCATAATCTTCATTTTGAATTGCTGTTTTAAGACCATTTCGTAGCCTTTTCAGTTCAAAATAATCAGCAATGCGTTTTCGGGTATTAGTAATAGTTTTACCTGTGTGATGAGTTGCTCCATGAATACGTTTAATCAATAACTCCAGTTTCGGACCAAAAGATTCGTAGCAGTGTTCACAACCTAAACGAGTTTGTTTTCGAAATTGGGCGTAAGTCAAACCGCAGCTATTACAAATTAGATTATGGTCTTCTTCAGAAATTTTCTCTTGCAATTCGGATAAAATTTCTTGAACGGTTAGTTTCATCTTTTTAATTTCAGTAACACCTTTCTTCTCAGCACATTCTTTACATAAGGCTAAATCTAAAACCTTGCCGTCTTTATCGATTGTGCTGATAATAATTACTACTTCTGGTTTATGGCAGAGACTACAGCACTTTATATCTTTATCTTGCATCTGCGATAACCAAGATTAAATGTCGATAATTTCTAATTCCAGTAATTGTTGCATAAGTTTTATTAATTAACCGGCCAGAGTTTACCGTCTTTTAACCATAACCGTCGGTTAGCAAATTCAGCAACTTTAGGGTTATGAGTTACAGTAAGTATGGTAATTTTTTTTTCTTGATTTAATTTCTGGAATAATTCTAAAAGCATATTAGTACTGATTGCATCTAAATTTCCGGTTGGTTCGTCAGCTAAAATTATTAAGGGATTAGTTACTAAAGCCCGGGCTAAAGCGACCTTCTGTTTTTCACCACCAGAAAGCTCAGTCGCTCGGGCTTTGATTCGTTCTAAAAAGTTTATTTCCGCAAGAACTTTTTGAGCACAATCAAAAGCAGTATTTTTATCAACACCACCAATTAATAAAGGCAGGGCGACATTCTCTAAGACATTAAATTCCGGTAAAAGATGATGAAATTGGAAAATAAATCCGATTGTACGATTACGAACTTCAAAGACTTTGTCTTGGTCAATCTCCATTAAATTAGTATTATCTAATTTTACATAACCAGTGTCTGATGTATCTAAACCACCTAAAATATGCAAAAGAGTGCTTTTGCCTGACCCTGACGGTCCGAGAATACATATCCATTCGCCGGAATTGACTTCTAAATCAATTCCTTTTAATACTTCTAATCGCTCATTTCCAGAAATAAAGGTTTTTGAAATATTTTCGGCTTTAAGCACTATTGAATTTTTCATATTATTATTTCACCATTGAGATATTAAGTTCAAACCAAAGTATTTATTACTTAAGCTCAACATTAATTTTATCTTCATTATAATTTATTATATTATCCATATCAGATTTAGTCAAGACAGCAGAAAAGACCTTAACATAAGGATAAACGATGGGCGGAAAAATCTATTCGTTTCTTATGGCTTCAATCGGTGTTAAACTCGCTGCTTTGTATGCCGGATAGATTGTTGCCAATAATGAAACAATAAGGGTTACGCTAACAACAAGAATAATATCATTTAGTTCAATTTGCACTGGTAAATTCTTAATAAAATAGACATCGCCCGGTAAATTGACAAATCGATATTTATCCAATAGTACGCAGGCACTACAACCAAAAATAGTTCCCAGAATTGTACCGATAACTCCAATCATAAAGCCAGTAAGCACAAAAATCTTAATTATGCTCTTATGCTTTGTTCCCATTGCGGTGAGAATACCAATTTCTTTAGTCTTGCGCATCACCATCATAACCAAAATACCGATGATACCAAATGCGGCAACTAAAACAATTAACACTAAAACGATAAAGGTAACAATTTTTTCTAATCTCAGTGCAGCAAAGATGTTGCGATTCATACTCATCCAATCAGAAGCACGAAACGGAAAACCGAGTCTAAGGCGAAGACCTTTTGCGATATTGTCTGCTTTATGAATGTCTTTAACTTTGATTTCAAAACCAGAGACTGCATCTTTCATTCCCAAAAAATCTTGTAAGTTTTTCAATCCAACATAAGCAAAACTTGAATTGTAATCATACATTCCGGCATCAAAAATGCCTTTGACCGTATATTTTGTTAGTTTCGGTAAAACACCCAGTGGTGTTGGTTCACCGCCAAAAGGCGCAACGATGTTAATTTCGTCACCAACTTGAGCGCCAACACTTCGGGCTAAATCCAATCCGAGAATGATGCTATTATCAGTTAAATCAAAACTGCCCTGAACAATAATCTTTTTTAAGTCAGTAATTTCTGTGCCGGAGTTCTCCATAATACCCCGAACAACTATACCATCCGAAATATGTTCTTTTCTAATGATGGTTTTTGTATAAATAAATGGTGCTACTGAAACTATACCAGGATAACTTTTAATTATGGGAATCAACGAGTCATAATTATCAATTTCTTCATATGAGTATTTGGTAACAATGATATGAGGAGTAAGACCTAATATGCGCTCTTTTAGTTCTTGATGGAAACCGTTCATTACCGAAAGGACAATGATGATTGCTGCAACCCCGACAAAGATACCAGCAATCGCCGTAGTAGCACTTGCTGAGAAAAACTTTCCACTTTTGGCTCGTAAGTAACGACGAGCAATAAAAAATTCAAACATAATATGTGTTCAATTTACCGATTCAAAGATTATAGATGAACTTCCTAAAGATTGAATATAGCGATGCGCGAAAAAATCAAACATTATGCAATTTCAGATTCCAGATAATAATATTGCAGATAATTACTTTCAATCGGCTATTCGTTTGAGTTGGGGAAATGGAATTACCTCACGAATAGAATCTGAGTTAGTAAGGAGCATCACGATTCTATCAACCCCTAATCCTAAACCGGCAGTAGGCGGCATACCATATTCCAATGCCCGAAGAAAATCTTCATCCAGAGTTGCATATTCTTCTTGCCGTGCTAATTGCTCTTCAAAACGGGCACGTTGTTCGATCGGGTCATTGAGTTCAGAAAATGCATTACCGATTTCAATGCCACAAATAATTGGTTCAAATCGTTCAACCAATAATGGATTATTACGATGACGGCGGGCTAAAGGTGTCGTAATTTTGGGATAATCAATAACAAAAGTTGGTTCAATCAACTCTTTTTGGATTAATGTAGAAAACAGTTTATCCAAAAGTTTTGGCAAGGTAATTATTGGTGCAACATCTTTGTCAATCACTCCGAACTCAATAGCAATTTCTCTCAGTTTTTTAGTTTCGGCTGATAAAACATCAATACCAATTTTTGCCTTCAAACTTGAACAAAATTCAACCCGCTGCCAAGGTCTGCTAAAATCTAAGGTTTTATCTTGATAAGTTATCGTAGTCGATTGAAATAAATTGGTACATAAAAATCGGAACAGTTCTTCAACCAATAGCATCATATCATTGTAATCCTTATAAGCCTCGTATGCCTCCAATTGGGTAAACTCAGGATTATGAAAACGGTCAAGACCTTCATTACGAAAGTCTTTACCAATTTCATACACTTTTTCTAGTCCGCCAATAATGAGTCTTTTCAAATATAACTCGTCAGAAATCCGCATAAACATCTTTTCATCTAAGGCATTGTAATAAGTTTCAAATGGTCGAGCCGAAGCACCACCATATATCGGTTGTAGTATTGGCGTTTCAACTTCGACAAATCCTTTTGAGTCAAAAAATTTTCTTAATAGACTAATTATCTGAATTCTCAAAAGCAGAATTTTTTTAGATTCAGGATTAGCAATTAGATCGAGATATCTTTGCCGGTATCTAACTTCAACATCTTTTAATCCATGCCACTTCTCAGGCATTGGATGTAAAGATTTATTTAATATTTGATAAGATTTAACTAAGACGGTTATTTCTTGGGTTTTGGTCTTAAAAACTTCGCCTTCGATACCAAGAATATCGCCAATATCGACCAAATCAAGATTATCGAAACTATCTCCAAGAAAGTCTTTTCTTAAATAGATTTGGATTTTTCCTGACTGGTCTTGCAAATGAGCAAATTTTGTCTTACCGTGTTCGCGAATAGCGACAATCCGCCCGGCAACCCTTACAGCCATTTTTGTCTCAGAAAGTTGTGTAAAACTCTTGATAATTTCTTCAGCGGTATGTGTGCGGTCAAAACGGTAAGAAAGGGCATTTTGGGAAATAAGTTTTTGCAGTTTATCTTTTCGTAAGATAAACTCATCATGAATATGTGTTTTCTCGACCATATTAAACTACACTATAATTTGAGTTAAAGGAAAAGTCAAGGTTTTGAATGCAATGTGTCCAAGAGATACTATACAGTTTATGAGATTTAATTATAATGGAAATGGGTCTGTGGCTAATATCTTCGATTATTCTCTGTTTTTCTCTTTGTTGAGGTAAAATTCTCGTAATCAATAACCAAATAACCATTATAAGTAGAATTATCATTAAAATCGCAATTATAATATTAATCCGTTCTCGCATTGTTTTGGGAATTAAAAATCAATAATGGGTCAGATTAATCCCAGTAATCGCTCGAATCTTAAACGAAGCACTAACAGAAATGCTTCCCAAATAATATGTTTAGACATTTTAGAGATACCAACTCTTCGTTCTTCAAAAACAATCGGAATTTCTTTAATCTTAAAACCCTTACGCCAAATCATAAAATCAATCTCAATTTGAAAACCATAGCCATCGGATTTTATTCGGTCTAAGTTAATTCCTTCTAATGCCCTTCGTTTATAACACTTAAATCCTGAAGTTAAGTCTCTAATAGGACAGCCGGTAACAATTCGGGCATACATACAAGCAAAATAACTCAAAAGTAACCTTTTCATTGGCCATCTTATTACCGAGATTCCGTCTGAATAGCGTGACCCAATAATTAAATCGTATTCATCCAACAATTCAATAAATCGGGGTAAGTCTTCAGGTTTATGCGAAAAATCCGCATCCATTTCAAAGCAAAAGTCATAATCGTGTTGTAACATATACTTAAAACCAGTAATATACGCAGTTCCTAAACCCAATTTCGCTCGTCGTTTAATTAGATGAACCCGAGAATTAGTCTTCATTATTTGTTCAACTACTTCTGCGGTTCGGTCAGGTGAATTGTCATCGATGACTAAGACCGACAAATCTTCTGATTGTTTTAATACCGCATTAATTATACGCTCGATGTTTTCGGCTTCTCTATAAGTTGGAATTATTACAAGACCTTTTGCCATTTTATTTATTAAACCTCAAAAAATGAAAATGTCAAGAATGAATTGAAATAGGCATCGTCAAGTCCTTGGTGTAAATACTTTTTTCTTTTATAATGGTCTTGCTTTTCATTGTTTGTTATATTTGTCAAAAAGACTGCATACTCTATCAGAACACAATTTGCATAATTATCAAAACTGCCATTAGTTTTATTGATAGCGTAAATTATGAAAATATTCGCCCG
The DNA here is from genome assembly GCA_026418155.1 of candidate division WOR-3 bacterium. Lineage (NCBI taxonomy): Bacteria > Pseudomonadati > Caldifarciminota > Caldifarciminota bacterium. The sequence continues at coordinate 32,810 of JAOABV010000004.1, forward strand.
AGCACATTCTCGTCTGTAATCACTTCTGTAAACCCATTTATTTCCGAAAGAAATTCAAAAGTTCCTTCTATATCATGCTCTAAACATTTTTTCTACTCCAGACACTCGCTTTCGCCATACCAGATGTAACAATATATTGTAATTTATAGTTGTATATATCTCGGAAACTGCTCTTTGATTCTTCCCTCATATCATTAGAATGACAAGTTTGCGTTCTTCCATCACTTCTTTTTTTGAATGACACGAATGAATCTCTGGTGTTCAATCTGGTATTTCTGAATACCATACATTTTCAGACTCTCAGTTCATTGAATCTTGACATAATCTCATCTTGAAGTATGATTATGTGATTTACATTTCTTAAATTATGTTATTTCGCAAGAAAGCAAATTTTTTAACAATTACAACTAAAATGTTAGTTCTGATAGCAAATGATTTGAAAAGTAAGAAGGTTAAATTTTATCAATTTTGATAATGTTTATATTATTGTATTGATAGGAGGCAAAATGAATTTTTTTGATATTTATTTAGCACCCAAGAGATTCTTTATACAATTAAAGACAAAGCCTCAATGGGTGATTCCGTTAATTCTGGTTGTTATATCGTCGATAATAGTTGCAATGGTTGCGCTTGCGACGTATAGTCCGGAAGAACGGTTAGCACAACTTCGCGAACGAAATCTAACACCAGAACAATTAGAACGCGCCGAAAAAGTAATCAGCGGACCGATGGTCTGGATTTCAGCGATTGTTGCAGCAGTAATCTTTACACCAATATTACTCCTAATAACTTCAGTTATTATAAATTTCTTAATACCATTGTTAGGAAGTAATAGTAATTTTCTTATTACCTTTGGTTGCATAACCTCAGCTGCTTTAGTAAGAATTCCCAGCATGTTTGTTAAAGTTATTTTAATGCTTATTAAAGGAACTCCGTTTGTTCATACCAGTTTTGTGCTTTTTTTCCCGATGCTTTCAAAAGAGTCTTTTCTCTTTAGACTTCTTTCAAGAATAGATTTCTTTACAATTTGGGAAATTGTGCTTATTGCTCTCGGTTTACAAACAGTTTATGAACTTAAAGACAAAAGAAGTTATTATCTAATATTCGGCATTTGGCTTTTGTATATAATTATAATCTCATTGTTTCCTGGTCGGGCACAATAAATTGCGCCGTAAAATCAATCCTGAAAATTTTTTTATAAAACTCCATAATGTTGGACAATAAAATGTTCTTTACGGTTTTATTTTTACTTTCTTCCATTTCTTTAAGCATTAACCCAAATGATACTCTTTATCTTTCTCTATCCGAAGCAATTATTATGGGACAGAAGTATAGTCCAATTCAACTTGAAGCAAAGGTTGATAAAAGTAGTAGTTGGTTAAACTTAGCAAGTAGTATCTCAAGAGTTTTACCAACGCCTTCGGTCTCAGTAACTTATACTGAATCTCAAAGCAATAATTTCGCACCAATCACAACATATAAATATAAAACTTATACAGGTTCAGTCGGATTAAATCAAGTCTTATTCGATGCTGATGTTTTGGCTGGTGTATATAAAGGCAAACTCTATTATGATTATTATCAATTATTAGCAAAAGATAAAATTGCTAATTTATCTTATAATATCAAAGTAAGTTATTTTACATTAGGTAAAGCGCATAATTTATATGAGAACGCCGTGATTGCTTTGAAACGTGCTGAGGATAATTATAAACTAGCTCAAGAAAAATATCGGCTGGGACAGTTGAATGAATTTGAACTTCTCCGGAGTGAAATTTATAAAACGCAAGCAGAACTTGACCTTTTGAATGCAGAAAAAAATCTTAAAGTTTGTATGGAAGACTTACGACGACAAATAGGTATTAAGGAAGGAGTTACAATTAAACCGACATCGACCCCAAGTGTACCTGAGTTGAAAATTGATTGGGAAACAGTTTTTGTTAACATCTTAAAAGAAAATATTCTTTTGAAATCAAGCAAAAAATATAAGTCAATTAATCAGATGAATTTTGTCCAGTCAATTGCTAATTTATTACCATCAATTTATCTTTTTGGGAAAAGCACTTATTCTGATTCTTTAAGACCAAGCACAGCCGCTGATTGGAAAGATAAGGATGTTATAAGTTATGGAATTCAGTTAAACTTTCCATTTTTAGAAATTAAATCCTATTTGTTGACTATTGCTAATGCACATAATGAAATGAGAAGAAGCCGTATTCAATTAAAGAAATCTGAACTGCTTTTATGCAATAACGCTATTCATGCAATTTTTAGTTATCAAGAAGCAAAAAAACGTTTGGAGTATGCAGAAAAAAATCTGACATTGAATCAACAATTATTGCAGATGGCGCAAAAACAGTATCGATTAGGTGGAATTAGTCAATTGGATTTATTTAATGCAGAAATCAATTTTAACACTGCCCAGAGTAGTTATATTAATGCCCTTTATGATGCTTATACAAGTTATGCTCAGATTGAATATCTTTTGGGTATCTCAGAGCCAGAAATTAGATGATATTTTATCAGATTGTTACAAAAAAATATAAAACTTATGGTTAAGGAGTGGATTATCATATGAAGAAAAAGGCCCGACTTATTATTATAATTGGAATAGTCGCAATATTGATATTGATTGTAATACTTAATCTCTCATTCAAAGACCAAGGAATCAAAGTGGAAACAACAGTTGTTGATTACGGTTCAATTATATCAAAAGTTAGTGGTGATGGTCAACTCAAAGCCAAAGCGCAAATTAATATTCAATCTCAAATTATGGGAACAGTCGAAAAATTATATGTTAAGGAGGGCGATATTGTTCAAAAGGGGCAGTTAATTTGTTTACTGGAACAGACAAGCGCTAAGGCAGATTTAATATCGGCTCAGGCTCAATTTGAGCAGAGTCAACAGGTCTTTATCAGAAGTGAAAGTTTATATGCGGTTGGATTAATTGCCACACAAGAATATGAACAATTCAAAGCTCAATATCAAATTGCCCAAGCTCGGTTAGCTCAAGCCCAAGATCGGTTTAATAAGACAATGATTACTGCCCCCATATCCGGAACCGTGACGCAACTTAATATTGAAGAGGGCGAAACAGTAATTGTTGGAACGATGAATAATCTTGGGACTGTGATGATGGTGATTGCGGATTTGACTAAGATGCTGGGCGTTATTACTATTGATGAGACGGAAGTTCCTTTTGTTAAGCCAAATGCAAAATCACTGATAAGAATTTCAGCGTTTCCTGATACGACATTTGATGGTGTTGTGCGTAAAATCGGCTATATGCCCAAACAAACCGTTGCTTCCAATATCTCTGAACAGAGTACTGATTTCGAAGTTGAAATTGAACTTGCTCAGACATCACCCCATTTAAGACCGGGAATGTCAATTAATGCGGAAATAATTACTAATGCAAAAGATAGTGTTTTGGTTGTTCCAATACAAGCGGTCGGACGCAGAAAAATTAAAGATGAAGAGATACAAACTGTTTTTGTGCCTGATAAGGGAGTTGCAAAATTAATACCTGTAAAAACTGGCATTAATAATGAATCCCAAATTGAAATTATTGACGGTTTGAAACCAGGTATGCAAGTAATTACTGGTCCCTATAAAGTATTGGCTAAGTTAAAAGATGGTGACCGAGTAACGATTGATAGAAGGTCATAGTTAATGGATTTGCTAAATGCTAATTAAGAAATAAAAACCCAGAATGAATAAAGAAACCAAGAGCGAAACTTTGAAGTTTTGATATCAAGCATGCCGATAATTGTTAATACCTATAAGTATAGGCTAAATTAAAAGATAATGAATTAATTAAATAGATAAAAATCATATTTCGTAGGATTGTTAAATGCTAATTAAGACTGAAAATCTTGCTAAAGTTTACAAATTAGGTAAAGCAATTGTCTCAGCCTTAAGAGGGATTAGCGTTGAAATTGATAAAGGTGAATATGTTGCTATTACAGGTCCGTCAGGGTCAGGAAAATCTACTTTTATGCATTTATTAGGTTGTCTTGATACGCCTAGTTCCGGCAAATATTTTTTTCAAGGAAAAGATGTAACTCGCCTTTCTGATATTGAACTTTCTCGCTTGAGAAATAAAGCAATTGGATTTGTTTTTCAAACTTTTAATCTTCTACCCAGATTAACTGTGCTAAAAAATGTTGAGTTACCATTGATTTACGCGAAAGTTGATTCTAAAATCAGAATAAAAAAAACAGAAGCAATGTTGGAGAAAATTGGACTCGAGCATCGCAAATCGCATCGGCCAAATGAACTTTCTGGTGGCGAAATGCAAAGGGTTGCGATTGCTCGAGCGTTAATAAATAATCCTGAAGTTATTTTTGCAGATGAACCAACCGGTAATTTAGATTCCCAAACTGGTAAGGAAATTATGACACTCTTTAATGAACTTGCTAAAGAAGGTAACACAATAATTTTAGTTACTCATGACCCGAATGTCGCCGGTTATGCTCGAAGGCAACTAAAAATGTTAGATGGGAAAATTACTGAAGATAAAATTATCAGTAAAATATAAGGTGTCGAAATCGTAATCATAAGAATCGATGTAAAATGAAAACTAAAGATTTAATTAGTTCATCCTTTAGTATCTTAAAAACACACACCTTACGCTCTTTTTTAACAATTTTAGGAATTGTTATTGGTGTAATGACAATTATTTCGATTCTGTCTTTGATTGAAGGAATGAATAGTTCAGTAGAACGACAGATTCAATCTTTAGGCTCGAATACGATTTTTGTTCAGAAATATCAATGGGGACAGGGCAGAATGGATATTCAAGAACTGACGCGTCGCCGAGATATTACCATTGAAGATGCCTGGGCGATTGCCAAATTACCAACAGTAGCAAAAGTTGCTGCCCAAAAGAGTAATGAACTGACCTCGCTAAATTATCAAGGCAAAACTGTTAAGAATATCGAAGTCATCGGGTCTACCCCTGATTTACAAGATATTGCTAATTATACAGTTGAAACCGGCCGATTTATTAACCAAGAAGATTATCTTCGGCGGCAGGCAGTTTGTGCCATCGGAGGTTATGTAGTCGATAATCTCTTTCCTAATGAAGAACCAATTGGTAAATATCTTAATATTCGCGGTAAGCGATTTTTAGTCATTGGAGTCTTAGGTCGAAAAGGAACTTTTTTAGGGCAAACCCAAGACAACATTATTATTATCCCATTAACGACATTTGAAAAAACATTTCCCAAACCCACTGGTTATGGAGCGGTTTTTCGGAGTCTCAGTATTCAAGTTTTGCCGAAAAGTGGTAAAGTCTTAGAACAAGCGATTGACCAGATAAGAGAATTGATGCGACGTAGGCGTGGTTTAGGATATGATAAACCTGATGACTTTGGCATCAATACGCAAGAAAGTCTTCGGCAAATATATAAAAATATTACAAATATTGCTTATATTGTAATGATTGGGGTTGCGGCGATTTCATTGATTGTCGGTGGCATCGGGATTATGAATATTATGCTGGTTGCAGTTAGCGAACGCACAAAAGAAATTGGCTTGCGTAAAGCAGTTGGTGCTAATAATCGTGATATTCTATATCAATTTCTTTTTGAAGCGGTAGTGTTATCAATTATAGGTGGTTTGATTGGCGTGATTTTAGGGCTAAGTATTGCTAAAATCGTCTCAGCAGTTTCACCTTTGCCAGCAGCAGCCCCGTTGTGGACAGTTTTGCTCGGTATCAGTTTTTCGGCTGCAGTAGGAATATTTTTTGGTATCTATCCAGCGAATCGAGCTGCACAATTAAATCCTATCGAAGCATTAAGATATGAATAACATTCTTTCTCAAAAAGTGGTCGGAGGCAAAATTAAGAATTTAATATTACGTCAGCGTTTTTTTGTAATTAAAATGAGATATAAACTCTAAAAATTAAAAAGAGAAGTTTCTGCGATTAAAAATTGTTGGCTGTTTTTAATACTTTTATTTCCTTTTTGCCCGTCTCTTCCAACAAATGTAACATCTTTGGAAAATCATATTCATTCCGATATTGGCAAAATTTAATTAACATTGGTAAATTGACCGGACAGACCAGACCGATTTGTTTGGGTGGTAATTTTTCTTGTTTATCATTAGTTTCAGTTTTCTGATTTCTTAAGATTTTGCTACTAACAATACCGCAACTTCCGCCGAATAAATCAGCAAAGATTATTATCTCAGATGCCGGTAATTTCTCAATTGCTAATTCGATTCGTTTTTTTAGGTCATCCCCAGAACAATCTTGATTGGAAATGACTTCAAAATTAGGGACCTCTCCAAAAATAGATTTAATAATCTCATATAAGGCATAGGGAAATTGACCATGTCCAATCAAAATACCTGCAATCATATTGGCGAAAATAATACTTTACTTGTCAATTATAATTCTTGGGACATAGGATACACTGATATTAATCTCATCTTTTATTTAAGGCAATCACTATACTACTCCATATCATCCGTTATCCAAGGGTCAATTTTCGGTTTGCCCATCAGTTTCATTAGTTCGTCATTAAATGCTTTAGCAGGATGGTATCCGAAAATCTTTAGGATGTGATTTTTTGCAATCACTTCACAAACTAAAGCTAAATTTTTACCGGCAATAACGGGTATTCTTACCAATGGAATCTTGACGCCAAGGATTTCCGTATAATTCTCTTCTAAGCCAATTCGCTCGTAATCTAATTCTTTGGTCCATCGGACTAATTCCACTTGAACTTCAATTCGTTTTTGGGTACGAACTGCCCGAATACCATACAATGCATAGATGTCCACAATACCAACGCCTCGAATTTCAATATGATGTTGAAGATGAGGGCTTTTGGCTGCGCTATAGCCCATAATTATACCTTCGCCGCGTCGAAGAATTCTTATTAAGTCATCGGCAATTAGCCGATGTCCGCGCTCAACCAAATCCAAAGCGCATTCGCTTTTACCAATACCAGACTCACCAACAATAAGTAATCCGACACCGTAAACATCGACTAAATCACCATGAACATAAGTTTCTGGCGCTAAGCGAAAATCCAAATAGGCAGTAAGCATATGAATAAATGGAGTTGTGTCTAAAGTAGTTCTTAAGACCGGTACACCATAACGCTCTGCGAGGTCATTAAAAATTTTAGGCACTTCCAACGCTTTGGCAATAATAAAGCAAGGTGGTTCAAAAGCCATCACTCTTTCAATTGCTTGTTGTTTAGTTTCAGCAGTAAGTGTCTCTAAATATGACAGTTCCGTCCGACCAATTATTTGAACGCGCTCTTTAAGAAAATTTTCTGTATAGCCAGCTAAGGCTAAACCGGGCCGATAAAAATCCGGAGAGACAATCGTCCGAGAATCTAAATATGAACTACCGGCTAAAATTTCTAATTGAAAATCGTCTTTTTTTTCCTCATAAAGGGTTTTTACCGAAATTGATTTTAATGAGAAATTAGACGACACTTTTGCTCCGCGAGAACTTTTTTTTGCTTTTCAATTTTTCGTAATGGTGTTTAACTTGCTTGATTAATTTATCTGCCAGCAATCCGATGGCAAGATAGATGTCGTTAGCTGAGGCTTTCGCCAAAACATAATTTCCTTTGAGATTTACTTTACCTTCAGCAAACATTTGTTTGGAATCTTTGGCTAAAACGATGTCAATATTAGTTAATAAATTTTCGAAGTGATTTAGTTTATCTAATTTTTTATGCGTATAGTCTTTTATTTCTTCGGTTAGTTCAAAATGACGAGCGGTAATATTTATCTGCATTTTGCCTCCTAACGGGTAGTTTATTCATACTTCATAATATTAAATCAGAAAAATTAAAATGTCAAGATAATTATAGGATGATACACCTTTATTTTTAACATATCAAGTCTAAATTTACAACAAAATATTATACATTACCTAAGCGGCAACTTCTGAAAATGAGCCGCTGCGCTACTTGCGTAACACTTTTTCAGAACTCTCTCTATACTTCCAATGACACAATTAATTTTCGCAGGATTCTCTTGTTATGAAATAAAAAAACCAAAGTTAATCTAAAACTTATAGTTAAGATTTGAAATGAAATCGATTATCTTATGTTTCGATTTCTCTTGTTTTTAATTTTTGCTATACTCTATTTACTGATATATTTTTGACCACAATTCTTCGGGATTGACTTTTATCAATAATCAAGTAAAATTACCTTTATGAAAATTATTTTATCCGGACCACCAGGTAGTGGCAAAGGCACGCAAGCCGAGATTTTGGCAAAAGAATTTGACTACGCGCATTTTTCCACCGGTGATGTTTTTCGAGACCATATTGCGCGAAAAACACCTATTGGAATTAATGCGATGCAATATATTAGTAAAGGGCAACTTGTGCCAGACGAGATTGTTTTAGAATTAGCAAAAGACTTTATTAAAACCAATCAGAAAAAAGGTATTATTTTTGACGGTTTTCCTCGAACGATTGGTCAAGCGCAAGGTTTGGATAGAATTTTAAGCGAATCTAATGAGCGAATCGACCTCATAATATTTATTGAACTGACCGAGGTAGAAATCATAAAGCGCCTTACGGCTCGACGCACTTGTCGAAAATGTAATGCAATTTACAATCTTGATTTTAAACCGCCCAAAGTTGCCGGGATTTGTGATATTTGTGGCGGTGAACTGTATCAACGACCAGACGATACCGAAGAAGTTATTAAAGACCGTTTAGCGGTTTATCAGAATCAAACTGCTGAACTTAAAAATTATTACAAAAAAAATTATCCCATTTATGAAATTGATGGTAATTTAGGAAAAGATAAGGTATACCAAGAGATTATTAAATTAATTCAGCAAAAATTGTGAACTTTAATCATAACAAAAATTAGGAGATTTAGATTCCACCAATTAATGGGCATCTATATTAAATCGCAAAAAGAGATTGAAAAAATAAGAATTGCTGGTAAAATTGTTGCGCAGACAATTGATTATATTAACCAGCGTCTAAAACCCCAAATGACACTGGTCGAAATTGAGAAACTTTGTGACGATTTTATTCGCAAACAAAATGCGGTTCCGGCTTTTAAGGGCTATCGGGGATTTCCTGCATCGGTCTGCATAAGTTTAAATGAAGAAGTTGTCCATGGCATTCCGGATAATCGGCAAATAAAATCTGGTGATTTAGTTAAGATTGATATTGGCGTCTATAAAGATGGTTATTATGCGGATGCTGCGACAACTATTCCCCTTGGCAAAATCAATTCCCAGGTCCAAAAATTGGTAAGCGTTACAGAACAATCCTTATATATAGGAATCAGCCAAGCATATGCAGGTAATCATATCGGCGACATCTCAGCTGCAATCCAAAAGTTTGTCGAATCCAACGGCTTTTCTGTAGTACGTGAACTTACTGGACACGGTGTCGGAATTGAGTTGCACGAAGAACCGATGATTCCCAATTTTGGTAATACCGGAAAAGGCGTTGAACTAAAACCAGGAATGACATTAGCAATTGAACCAATGGTAAATATGGGCACTTATGAAGTAATAACCCTTGAAAATAATTGGACCGTAGTTACGAAAGATGGATTGCCTTCAGCCCATTTTGAACATACAATTTTAATTACTGAAGAGGCACCAGAAATTCTAACTGCCCAAAATTTTCGGTTGACGAAAAACAATTCTTGTTGTATAACTAATTGGCAAAAAATAAGAATTTAATTTTAATATGGCAAAAAAAGATTTAATCCAATTAGAAGGCACAGTGATTGAAGCATTACCCAATGCGATGTTTCGAGTTGAATTAGATAACGGACATCGTGTTCTGGCTCACATTTCTGGCAAAATGCGAATGTATCACATCCGAATATTACCCGGCGACCGAGTAACGGTTGAATTCTCGCCGTATGATTTAAACCGTGGAAGAATAATTTACCGATTTAAATAGATAGTATAGATGTCCTGTTCGCTAATTGTAGAACTGATTATTGTTTATTTAGAGTGTATGTATTTATCTGTTAAATGTAATTTTAAGGAGATAAAATGAAAGTTAAACCTTCAGTAAAAAAGCGTTGTGCCCACTGTAAAATCATTAAACGACATGGTGTGACTCGGGTTATTTGTAAACGGGACCCGACGCACAAACAAAGACAAGGATAAAATCAAGAGGCATCTGATAGAGTGTTATTGAACTTATCAAAGACCAAGAGAAATTAGCAAAATAATTAGTGATTTGTGACAAATTGTTTTGTCAGAATCTCAATAAGGGTTATAAATAAATTTAGTATTCTGTAAAAAAGCACAAAACAAAATATTTAGAAAGTTTTTAATATAAGATATATCGATACTGTCATTTTGCTAATAAGGTGTTTTTTTCAGATTAGGTCTTATTGATAACTGTTGACTCAATTTCAGACACAGATTTTGCAAACCCGACAAAATACCGATTTCACTTTAATGTTCTAATCTTAGCCCAATTTTAATCTTTTTCCTTTAATTAATCTGATAGTTTCGCAACAATCTGTAAGTCCTTTTGATATACCAATATTAGTTGCTTATAACTTATGCTGGAAGTAAATGCTAAAAGTTATCACTATAATTATACTATGTAGTGTTTAATATCTTGTGTAAATTTAGGATTGATTATGTTAGCGCAAATGGGTTTCAATAAAGAAATTGGTTTTTAAACGATTGTAAACTAATTGGTGTAAAATTGATTAACGGATAGATGAGATAATATTTAACACCGTATTAATTGGCTAATACATCCTATAAATTAATAATTAATAGAAATTCAATTGTTTTTTTAGTTTTCAGATACAGGCATAATGTTTAAAATATTTTAGTCTAAAAATGAATTTTGACCGGCAAAAGAGGGACTTTGAGCTTCACAGTATGATTGCTCAGGCATAATGTTTAAAGTATTTAGTCTAAAAATGAATATTCCCATAAGAAAAAAGCAAAGATTGTATCAAAGCAAATCCAATCTGCTATAAATTTTTATCTGCCGGCCTGTTTGATATAGTAGGCAGAAGATTAGGCAACTTATTCTGTTATCCTATTGATAATCCAGAAGTTAAATCAATCAGCCGTTTAAAGGATAATCTAAATGTTTATGGATTTGGTAGTCAGGTGGGTATGCCGGCGGGTTGCCGAGGGGTAAGCCTCCCGGCTTGCCCTCCGGCTTGCCGACCGGCTTACCCTGAGGACAACCGAGAATGTCGAGCCGGTCACTCAAAACGATGATATGATTTTTTAGTACTTTTCAATATTAGTAAAATCTCGGTCTTTTGGTTTGTATAAGATAAGTATTTTTATTATATTCGTAATTGGTGCCGGCGTTTTTTTTATACCCATCAAATACCATAATTTCAATTTTCTACAAAATGTAATTATATCTCAAACAAGCATAACTTTATTTTTCCCACATAATGGTATTATAACTCGCTCTTACAAATTTTAGTCTTTGGGAGATATAAGAATAAAAGTAATTCAATTTTCATCTTATTCGGGAAAAATCTTCTTTTCGTTTTCACCAGAACCATTAAAAAATCGTAAATTATGCTTGTTTGGTATTTGGTTTGTTGACAAAAGATATTTTTCTTTGAGATGTTATTATTTCTTATAATTTGTGAACAAAGGTAAGGTTTCTAATTTTGATATCTTTAAGTGTTAAGACATATTGTTTGGTCTGGTGTATCAATCAATAAGTATTGTATTAACAAGTTAGAGTAACGGATGTGAGGTAAATAGTTCTTATAAAATGTAATAGTGGGATATTCTAATATATGAGTCTTAACTCATTAATTTAATCCGTAGAGAGTAATGCCTGGACGAATGCTTCAGTGTCAAATTCGTTGATGGCATCTTCGGTTTCTCCAATTCCGATATATCTGATTGGTAAACCGAGTTCTAATGCCACAGGTATCACGACACCACCTTTGGCTGTGCCATCTAATTTGGTAATAATCACACCGGTCAAATTTAATTCTTGATGAAAGGTCCGGGCTTGGACAATACCATTTTGGCCAACAGTAGCATCTAAAATCAGCCAAATTTCATCCGGCGCATCGGCACGGAATTTTTGACACACTCTTTTTATTTTCTTACATTCTTCCATAAGGTCTTTACGGGTATGTAGGCGACCTGCGGTATCAATTAAGACGATGTCAAATTTAGCAGATTGGGCCTTCTGAATTGTATCAAAAGCGACTGCGCCAGCGTCTTGTCCTTTTTCCGAAAAAACAATGTTAACACCAACCCGTTCGGCCCAGATTTTCAATTGCTGTGCTGCCGCATCGCGATAGGTATCAGATGCTGAGATAATGACTTTCTTGCCTTGTTTTTGCCAAAGGTTGGCTAATTTAGCAATGGTCGTTGTCTTTCCTGAACCCGGAACACCAACAATCATTATTATTTCTAAAGGGTAAGCCAAGGGTTTGCTTGGCGAATGTGGTTTTTGGAGAATTTCTTTGATAGTTTTTATTAAGGCTTGGTAATAATTTGACGGCGCCTGGTCTTTAATTTTATTAATAATGTATTGGGTGCTGGCGACACCGATGTCGGCGCTCAGCAAAATTGCCTCTAATTCTTCAAGGCTCTGGGCATTGATTACACCTTGAAAAATCTGACGGGTCTTTTTAAGAGTATTTTTTAATAATTGAAAAAGTGACATTTTGCTGTTTGTGAGATTATTTTAGCATGAGCGTTATCTTCTAAAGAGCAAAAATAGATTTAAAGTATCACAAGATTATTCATAAGACTATATTTATTATTCAGAGTAAGACTATTTATTATTCAAAGTAAGACTATTTATTATTCAGATTGGGTATATCTTTGAAACGCACTGAGACAATTTTAGATACACCAACTTCTTCTGTCGTAACACCGATAACTGCGGCGGCTGCTTCAATAGTTAGGCGGTTATGGGTAATAATTATTACTTGAGTAGTTTCTGAGACGCGTTTTAGGAATTGAGTAAATCGTTTGACATTAGCATCATCCAAGGGCGCATCAACCTCATCCATAAAACAGAATGGTGCTGGTTTAATATCATAAAAGGCAAATAATAACGAAAGGGCTAAAAGGGCTTTTTCGCCATCCGATAACTGGTCCAGTCGTTTCGGAGTTTTTCCGCGGGGTTGAGCAATAATTTTTATCTCGGACTCTAAAGGATTAGTTTGCGATTCTAAAATCAAATCGGCTTCACCTTCAAGAAATATCTCCTTAAAAATTCTTTGAAAACTTATCCGGACCGCATTATAAGTATCTAAAAACATCTGCTGGGCTCGTTGGGTTAATGTCTGTAATGCTTGTGTAAGATTGTCCTGAGCATTAACAACATCAGCACGTTGATTAATCAATTTGTCGAGTTCGGTCTTTTCTTTTTCATATTCTTCTTTGGCTAAAGGGTTAACCTTGCCGATTAATTCGATTTTTTTCTGGACTGACCGCAAACGATTTTGAATGGTTTCAATCGTTTCGGACTCGGTTAGTGGTGATTTCAAAATTTCAATTCCATTCGGCAATAAGGAACGGGCTTGTTGTTCAATTTCCTGACGCTTTCGTTCAATTTCATATTTCTTAAAAAACTGTTCATTGATTTTCTGTTTTTGATTATCTGCTGTCAATCGAAGTTCCCTAATTTTGGTTTCTAAAGCATCGTATTCTTGGGTTAAGGTATCTTGAGATAATTCATCCCATTGCTTTTTTAGGTCAGTTAATTTTTCATTGAGTTCAATTATTTGTTGCCGTAATTCATTCTCTTCATTACAAAGAGTAGATAGCGTATGGGCTAATTTTTCATTTTCGGCTGACATCGAATCTTTGCGTAACTCTTGGCGATTAATTTCATCTTTGAGAAAATCTAATTCGGCACGAATTTGAATTAATTCCTCCCGTTGTTTAGCAAGGTCGAATACCATATTACCAGCAATTTCTAAATTCTGTTTGACGGTCTTTTTTTTATCGGCAATGATTTGAGATTTTCGGTTGATTTCAGATTGAAGTTGGATGCGATGTGCTTCTTGAGTTTGTTTCTCTTCTCTAAGCAACTGTAATTTTTGTTCGAACTCTATTTTTTTGCTGTGGATAATTTCTTTTTCTTTTTGTAGTCCCTGAAGTTTTTCCTGTAATTCGGCGCTTAGTTTTTGTGTCGAAAATTTCCCTGGAAGGACTAAAAGCCCGGTATAAAATAGAGCGATACCAGATTTAGTTACAAAAGAGCAGTGTGCGTATTTAGGATAGTACATCATAATTTGTGACCAGTCGTCGACGATAAAAAATGTGTCGAGCATTGACTTTATCAAATTGGGCAATTCAGTTTTATATTCTAATAATTCAGTTAATTGGGGCAATTGGGGAACATCAGATTGATAATTAATTTTTTGCCAGGGCCAAGTTTGAAGAATCATTAATAGGTCTTTTTCTTGGGACAGTTCTCCAATAGGCAAATCATCTATCGCATTGATAATAATTGCTTCTCCAATACCAAAAAGGACAGAATCCAGCATTGGTTTATATTCTGGTTGAATTTTAATGAGGTCTTTTACTGTGCCGATAAAGTTTGGTCCTAATTTTTCTTTCAGCTGCATTTTATCTTGGATAGTTAATGGTGTAAGCAACTTAGCATCACAGCTCTGAGCAAGAGAAAGTGCGACCAATGAATCTTGAAGGGTTTCCTGATAGCGTAATAAACTTTCTAATTTCGTCTCGGTTGCCGTTATCTCAGCATTTATTGTTGAGAGCTGGGTAATAATCTGCTTTTCTTGTTCTTGCAATTGTTCTAAAGCCAATGATTCGGTAAATATTTCTTGTTCTAAAAATTTAGTTTGTTTACGCAGTTCGTTCAATTCCTGTTCTTTAGCGGTTAATAATTCCTGAGTTTTAGCAAGATATTGATGCTTCGTCTCGTATTTTTTTTGATTGACAGCCAGGTCTTCAACAATGAGGGTATCGGATTGAATTCGTCGTTGTTGTTCTTTGAGATAATTTTGTTTATCCTGATTGGCTTTTATGCGCTCTTCACATTTAATCAAGTCTTCGCGCGTAATCTCAATTTCTTTTTGCAGATTTTGGCGTTGTAATTCTTTTTCGGCCAATGCGGTTTTAAGAACCGTTCGGCGTGATTCTAATTCGTTTATTTTAGCCATGAGGTTTTTTTCTGCTTGTTGGAGCACTTTAATCTCTTCCGAAACAATCTGTTCGTCAGCGCAAATTTTTTCGTATTCAAATTTCATAAGTTGACATAGGAGTTCTCTTTCTTGTTGCTTAGTGCGTTCAAAAGCCATTAAGCGGTATGCCTGTCGTTTCAGACTTCGGGTGATGCGATCGCGTTCCTGGATAATATCATTAATGCGAAGTAAATCGTCGGTTGTCAGTTTTAGTTTTCGTTCGATCTCATTCTTGCGTTCTTCATAGAATGCCAGTCCTGCAGCTTCAATGAATAAGTCTTTCAAATTAGAACTAATGATTTGTCGCATTTTAGGCAAATCGAAAATCGAATAAGCATGTCCGGACCCTCCGCCACTGGTAAGCAAATCTTGAATGTCTTTTAATTTACAAGGTTTACGGTTAATAAAGAATTCTGACTCACCAGAACGAAAGAACCGGCGCTTTATTTCTATTTCGGATGAGATATAAAGGGAAGATGTTGGAATTGAGTTAGTATTGGGAATTGAAATAGGTTTATCGTTTTGTAAGACTAGAACAACTTCAGCATAATTTATCGGCGCGTATTTAGTATTACCAGAAAAAATTAAATCTTCGGTTTTAGCACACCGCATCTGGGAATAACTGGTTTCACCCATTACCCAGCGAAGACCGTCTAAAATATTGGTTTTACCACATCCGTTAGGTCCGATAATCGCATTAATTGTCGGCTCAAAAGTAATGGTGGTTTTCTCAGGGAAGGACTTGAAGCCGTTAAGTATTAATTGTTTAATTCGCATAAATTAATTTCGTGACATTAATCCTATGAAAATTAAAAACCGATAAAGGAATATCACAAAATTATTTGTTATCTTGACTCGGTTAATTTCCATTTTTTTTAATTCTATATTATATTATTGTAATATACTTGTCAATAAGTAAGTTGTTGCATTTAGTAGTTTAACATTATTTATTTAGAAATTTATAAACCTCGTAAGCAGCTAAGGCTCCATCTCCGACCGCGGTTGCGATCTGTCGAAGAGATTTTCGGCGGACATCACCGATTGCCCAGATGCCATGAATATTAGTGCTTAAATTCTCATCAGTTATAATATAGCCATTATCATCTAAAGTGATGAGTGATTTGACGAAATCACTATTCGGCACAAATCCGATATAAACAAAGATGCCATCAACTTTTAATTCTTCAATGCGCTCAGTAGTAGTATTCTTAATTTTTATCGCCTCAACTCTATTCTCGCCAACTATTTGGTCAATAACACTATTAAGGACGAGTATGATATTCGGGATGTTCTTTATTTGGTCTTGTAGAATCTTGCTTGCGCGAAACTCGTTACGGCGATGAACTATATAAACCCTAGAAGCAAGACTTGCGAGATAAATACTTTCGGCTAAAGCCGAATCACCGCCGCCAATTACGGCAACAATCTTATCTTTGAAAAAAGGCCCATCACAGATTGCACAGTAGGACAAGCCTTTTCCGACATAAAAATCTGCGTTTGCAACCGGTAATTTTTGTGGTGTATTACCAGTGGCAATAATGATTGCTCTTGACCAATATTTTTGATAGGCGCTAATGATTATTTTACGGTCAGCCTGAAGTTCGATTGCTTGGGCTTCAGCCGTAGCGATTTCGGCGCCAAATTTTTTGGCTTGTTGCTCCATTGCTTTTATCAAATCGATACCTGAAATTTCTTCAGCAAAACCTGGATAATTTTCAATACGGTAAGTTCTAATTGCTTGTCCGCCTGGAAGCAGTTTTTCTAAGATGAGAGTTTTTAATCCAAAACGCGCACAATATATTCCAGCAGTTAAACCTGCCGGACCAGCACCAATAATAATGACATCTTTTATCATAGTTGGTGATAAATATGATTTCGTTTGCGATTCATAAATATTATTTCTGGTTTTTAATATTTCTACCGGTTTTTGAGAAGTTTATATCAAATCTTCGTTTCTTAGTTATAATTTCTAATAGGTATTATTTATATATTTATATCTATATATCTAAATTAATCATTATCTTTTATGATTTCTTATTAAGGTTCTGCTTACAGATTGCGTCGAGTATGCCATTGATGAAACGGGCTGAGTCATCACTACCATATTTTTTAGCAATTTCGATTGCTTCATTAATAACAACCTTGTAAGGAATTTCCGGAAAATATATTAATTCACTGCTGGCAACTCGTAAAATGGCTCGGTCAATTAGTGCTAATCGGGAAAATGACCAATGTTTCAGATGTCTTTTAATGGTTTCGTCAATCGTTGGTAAATTCTGAATAGTAGTTTTCACTAAGTTTTGGAAATATCCGTATCCTTGGGGTGTGAATTGTTTCCGATTTTTTATCTCTTCGGTTGTTTTTTCAATAGGTTCACTAACAATGTCGTATCGGTATAAAACTTCAATCGCACCTTCTCGTGCCCGTCGGCGTTGGGTCATATTTAATACTACTGAAAAAGTAATTAACTTTACTTCTTAGTGGGAATTTTCTCCATTAGGTCGGCCATTTCAATGGCAGAAAGAGCCGCATTGTATCCTTTATTACCGGCTTTAGTTCCAGACCGCTCTATTGCTTGTTCAATGGTATCAGCAGTAATAATACCAAAAGTTACTGGTATCATCGTCTCGTAATTGATTTTAGCAATCCCTTTCGATACTTCGGATGCGATGTATTCCGCGTGAGGGGTATCTCCGCGGATAATCGCACCTAACGCAATAATTGCCGAATATCGATTAGTATGTGCCAGTGAACGAGCAATGCCGGGAATCTCAAAACAACCTGGTGTCCAGAAAATCTCGACATTTTCAGCTTGATGTCTTTCTAAGCAATCGAGCGCACCGGACAATAACTCTTTAGTGAGAAATTCATTAAATCGTGAGATAACAATAGCGAAAGATTTTCCCTTTGCAGTTAAAAATCCCTTAAATTCTTTTTGGGTCATTATTCACCTCCGACTTTTTTTATTAAATTTTGGTTTGAGGGCATAATTCTCTTCAAATTTTTTAAGTAATAAGTAAAATAAATTTAGTTATTTCAATGCTTTTTCAATTGGACCTAACAGATGTCCTAATCGATCCCTTTTAGTTGTGAGATATTTAATGTTCTTTTTAGTTGGTTTAACGATAATTGGAATTCTTTCAACGACTTTCAGTCCAAATCCTTCTAAGCCAATAATTTTTCTCGGGTTATTGGTTAGAAGCCGAATTCGTGAAAGTCCTAAATCGGCTAAAATTTGTGCGCCAATGCCATAATCTCTCAAATCTGGTTGGTATCCCAAAGCGATTGCGGAATCGACTGTATCTAAACCTTTATCTTGGAGCGCATAAGACTTTAACTTGCCAAGCAGTCCAATACCTCGCCCCTCTTGTCTCATATATACTAAAACTCCTTCTTTTTCTTGGCAGATTTTTTGTAAAGCAGTTTTTAGCTGAGTGCCACAATCACAGCGTAAAGAATGGAACACATCACCGGTTAAACATTGCGAATGGACCCGGACTAAAACATTATCCTTTCCTCGAACTTCACCTTTTACTAATGCTAAATGGAGATAACCTTCTGTCTTATCCTCGTAAACATATAAATTAAATTCTCCGAATGGAGTTGGTAGTTTAGTTTCAACAATTTTATTTACTAACTTTTCTGTCTTTCTTCGATATTCGATAAGGTCTCGAATCGTAACGATTTTCATTTTGAACTTTTGAGCCATTTTGATTAAAGCAGGGATTTTTGCCATTTTACCGTTTACATCCATAATTTCACATAAGACACCTGCAGGAAAGAGATTTGCCAGTCGTGCCAAATCAACTGCGGCTTCAGTATGTCCAGCTCTTTGCAACACACCGCCAGGAGCTGCTCTTAAGGTAAAGATATGGCCTGGTCGGGCTAAATCACTGGGTTTAGTTTTGGGGTCAATGAGCACTTTAATGGTTAAGGCGCGGTCATATGCGGAACTCCCAGTTGTTGTGCCTTTAATTGCATCAACAGGAATGGCAAACGGTGTGCCCAATTTTGCAGTGTTTTCTGTGACAATCGGTGGCAGTTTTAGTCGGTCAAAAAGGTCGGGCGTTCCCGCAAAACATATCAAACCACGGCCATATTGTGCCATAAAATTTATCTTTTGCGGAGTTATATATTGAGCCGCACAAACGAAATCACCTTCGTTTTCCCGGTCTTTATCATCTACCACAATAATCATTTTACCTCGTCTTATCAATTTTATTGCTTCAGGAACTGTGGCAAAAACTTGTTTAAATTCTGAAGTTATAGTTTTACGCTTAGAGATGTTTTTCATGTAATGGCTTTAGGCTGTTTTTAGTTTTAGTTTCGGGCACTGAATTGTTTCTCATATAATAGTTTTTGGCTGTTCTGTAGTTTTAATGTTGTGTTTTGAGTTGTTGTTCATACCACTGCTGATAAAATCTTTGGTATTCTTTGCGTTTTTTTATTTTCTGCCACCACCATATATTCTTTTCATACCACTTAATTGTCTTCAGAATACCAGCAGTAAATTCAGTTTTTGGTTCCCACTTGAGTATTTCTTTAGATTTTTTTGTGCTGGAAATTAGGCGTTCGACATGCCCGGGACGGTCCGCAATCATTTTAATAAAGGATTTCGGTTTATTAAAATAATTCAGAATAATATCAGCAATTTGTAACACATTATATTCTTTACCTGAACCAATATTAAAGACCTCGCCTTTAATTTTATTGACATCAATTTCTAAAATTCTTTTTAGTGCCTGAGCACAGTCTTTAACATAAATCCAATCGCGGGTATTTTTTCCGGTACCATAAACAAAAAGTGGTTTATTTTCGATGGCGTTGGTAATAAAAAACGGCAATAATTTTTCGGGGTATTGGTTTGGTCCGTAATTGTTGAATGGTCGGACAATAACGATGGGCAATTTATATGTTTGGAAAAAAGCATAAGCCATACGGTCGGCACTGGCTTTAGTTGCTGCATAAGGACTTTGCGGCGCGATAGGATGGTTCTCAGTCATTGGTATACTTTGGGCACTTCCGTAAACTTCGCTGGTTGAAATTTGGATAAAGCGCTCGCGAGGATTTTTGCGAAATTCATCTAAAAGGACAAAGGCACCAATAAAATCAGTTTTAACAAAAGGTGTAATATCGACAATTGAACGGTCAATATGAGTTTCTGCCGCAAAGTTTATTATTACATCAACACGCTTAATCAATTTTGAGACCAGAGTTCTATTGACAATGTCACCTTTAATAAATTCAAAGCGCGGACTATTCATTATTTCTTCTGAGAAATTATCGAGATTTCCGGCATAAGTGAGTTTATCAAGAACTATAACTTGATAATCTTTATCTTTTAGTAGTTCTTTAGTAAAATTAGAACCAATAAAACCTGCACCACCGGTTACTAAAACTTTTGTCATTGCTGGTATTTTAAGAGACTAAAAATGTGAATTTATTCAAGTTCCAATTAGATAGTTTTATCCAATTGTCGCTATCCATGCTTTAGGTCCCATTTATAAGGTATTTGAGGGTCAAATGGGTCGATTCGATATTCATCCGGTTGTTGGTAATTATAGGTTTCAGTCGGACAATTTATAAGATAGGCTGGTTCGATTCCGATGCCTTTCATACCATGCACAACCAAAGGAGGAATGACAACCAAACAAGGATTATGTTCACCTAAGAAAAATTCATTTATCTCTTTATAGGTTGTCGAATTCGGACGCTGGTCATATAGCACAACTTTTGCCATTCCTTTAATAACCGCAAAATGGTCAGTTTGGATTTTATGGTAATGCCAGGCTTTAATTACATTGGGATACACCATTGAAAGATAAACTTGACCAAATTTCTGAAAGAAACTGTCATCAGCACGAAGAATTTCCATAACTAAACCTCGTTCGTCAGGAATAACTCGGAGTTTTTTAATTTCTACGCCTTGAATCATTAATATGTAGTTTAATAATTAATCTTAAAAAGTCAACAATAATTATAAAAGAACTCGGGAAAAATCACAAAGATACAAAAACATCCCCAAAACATCTAATTTTAAGTTATGCTATTTCGTTCCTACATATTTTTAGTAGGTTTTTTATCTATTTCATACCTTCGTTTACATCCATTGTATTCTTAGAAACTTGATATAGGATAGACTTGTTTATGCTTCGCTTTGCATTTCGTGATTAAAAGATTTCTTCAGAAAGTCTCATATCGGTAGTTAAAATAATTTTTTGTAAATTTAGGAGTAATAAGTCAAAATCAAAGAGATACCCCTAAATAGTGAATAATTTTAATAATAAGAAAGAGAAAACACACCTATGAAGCAATATAATTCACATCAAGTAAAATATAATGTTCATAGTTAATCATAATTTTTATTTTTAGTTGATAATCAATGATTGTTTAAAGCCAAGAACGAGACAATAAAGCCAAGAACGAGACAATGACGAGTTATGTAATGCAGGGAAGAAACCGATTTTCTGTCACCTTTTAAGTGTCGAGGTTAACTCTAATGAAACAGAATTGGTCTTATTAATAGTAAGGCATTGAAAAGTTGTGTCAAAAAATATCATGAGGTTTAGATAAGAATATAAAAGAAACTTTTGAATTTCTTTAGGGAAGATGCTGATTTACAGAAGAGATTACAGACGACGAATGTGGATTTCGTGATTTACGGATGCACTAAAACTAATGGGCAGTTTGAGGTATAATCGAATTTTGTAAGAAATTGGAGATACGGTACTTTATGAGTATAATAAAATGGTGGCACCGGTCCGACAAGCAGGCTTCAGACGAAAAGGAACATACAATGATGTGTATTATGTACGTTGTAACCAGATAGTGCATGTGATTTGAGAGATTGTCAATATTGCGGGATTCTGATAAACTAAAGATAAGCATATTCTTTACAGGATATGGTCAATGTTTGTGGAATTTCTTGTAAGCCAAAGGTAAGCATACTCTTGGCTTCTGTTTTTAATGATTTAACAAATATCACAAGCATTAGGTGAATAATACTTACCTGCTTACTTGATTATGTGCTTGCTTACTTACCCTTGACAACAGGTCATTTCTTTATATTGTATTGTTATGCTGTGGCAAAAATTTTGGAACGAAATTTATAGCCGGTTTGTGAGTCCGGAACGAATCGCACATTTTTTAGTTAAAATACTCACAATCTTGTTGATAGTTGCATTAGGCATTATTATCTATCGAATAGTGACCTGGATTTTATCTCGGGTATTAAAAAAGCATCAAGAACCAAAAGCATTAACGATAATTCCTTTAACCAATAGTATTCTAAAATATCTTACTTTCTTTATTGTTTTAATTGCAGTTCTGCGTGAATTGGGCGTTAATTATGGTGCAATTTTAGCGGGAGCCGGCGTTGTTGGTTTAGCAGTCGGATTTGGCGCACAAACTTTAATTAGAGATATCATCTCAGGGTTCTTTCTTTTGTTTGAAAACTTAATAAGCGTCGGCGACGTCATTGAAGTTGGACAAGAGAGCGGAGTTGTCGAACGCATCGGCCTTAGAACTACTCAATTTCGCGATTACTCAGGTGTTTTAAGAACAATCCCTAATGGCGAGTTAACTCGTTTTGGTAATTACAATCGAGATTTTATGCGGGTGTTAATAACCGTTGATTTTGATTATGATTCTGATATCAGAAAAGGAATGGCAGTTGCTGATAAAGTAGCAAAAGAGTGGGCAAAGAATAATCCCGAAATTGTTTTAGAAGAACCCGAAGTGCAAGGCATTTTAGGTTTTTCTCCTTCAGGGATGACGATTAGAGTTGTGGCTAAAGTTAAACCACAAACTCAATGGGATGCAGAAAGAGACTTGCGCCGACTTTTGAAATTATCTTTTGATGAGCACGGTATCAAAATACCTGCAGAACGCCGAATGATTTATCTCCAAAAATAAATATAATATGTAACCATAACGAATTTACAAAAAACAAAGGTTTACAAATTAGATTAATCATTTCATCGGTCAGTATTTTAGAAATGTCTATCATTTCAGTCTTATTACAGGTCGGGCCTGTTTGGTAAAAACTCAACAGAGATAAGACCAAGAAATACTAAAAAGAAGTAAGAATGATAAGAGTTGAACGCAGAGTAGGAGATATGACTTGTTCGATATACCTCAAGAATGAGATTGGATGTTTTCTTAGAATTACTTTCTGATTTAATTTCAAATTTTCGGTCATACTTTGTTTTACGCCATTTCATAAACAACCTGTTAAATAAGTAAAGATATTTTTTATGATAGATTGTTAAACTGGTAGTCTTTTGCATATAAAAATGAATAGTTTAAGATATTTTGATAGAGAACCGATGTTAACCCGTATGCAACCTACTATACGGTTTACAGGTTAAATTGATATTTGCAAAATGCTCGTAGACGAATAGGTCCGGGCTAGCCCTACCCTAGCCCCTTATACCGCGCTTTTCAAAAAATAATACTATAATAGCGTCAAGAATTTTGTGTAAAATTCTTTTTTTCTTCCATTAGGTGTATTCTTTTTTCTTCTTACTTATTTATTAAAATTGTCCATCAGAAGAGGATACACCTTTATTTTTAACATCTCAAGTCTAAATTTACACCAAATATTATACACTACATTTCTTTACCTCATCAAAGCAGTATTGACTTTAAATATCAAAGAAGTATAATTTTTAGTAATAATCAAACTTTCTTCTTTTATGATGTTAATAAAATTTTACTGAGAGGAGTTTTTATGAAAAAATCTTTTTATTTTTTATTAGCGGGATTATTTATTTCCAGTACTCAAGCAGGAACCATCACGAAAACATTTAATTTCTATGAATCGGATTTATCTTTTTTTCGTTATGAAAATTATCTTATTCCCAAACTGATTGATAGAAATTATAAATTACCCACAACTTGTGAATATACTAATGAAGTTGGTAATCCTTATTTGCCAATTGGTCTTTATACAGTTTTAGTGCCCGCAAATTCTAAAGTTACTTCAGTTTCCATAGTAAATAGTGAAAGGATTGAGATTGCGGGTGAATTTGATATTTTGCCAACACCTCAACCCCAACCATTCTCTTTAAGTACGGGCAAACCGATTATTATTCCTAATGATGATGTCTATTCTAATTCCCAGCCCTATCCCGCAAAACTAATTGATTTTGGTAATACGGGTGATAAGAGTGGGTTTCGGCTATGCCCAATTGTAATATATCCGCTTCAATATTTTCCGGCCGAAAAACGATTATTGCTCTATAAAAAGATTACGATACAAATTAATTACCAAGAACATTTCACTGAGCCGACTTTTTTAACGCCAAAACAAAAAACTATCTTTGAAAAAGAAATTAAAAGTATCGTAATCAATCCTGAAGATATTAACCGTTTTGCGCCAACCGTAACCCGAAAACTCCGTGAGTGTGAGTATTTAGTTATTACAACTGAGACTTTAAGTTCTTCACTCCAACCATTAGTTAATTGGCGCACCAAACAAGGTTTCAAGGCAGAAATCACAACCGTCAGTCATCTGACCGCAAGTTATCCAGGTCGAGATGTTCCGGAAAAAATTCGGAATGGGATTATTGATTACTATCGTAACCGGGGATTAATCTTTGTCGTATTAGCCGGTGATAGTCAATTAGTACAGCCACGATTAGCACGAGTTGTTGCCAGTTCTTATACAGGTAATATTCCAAGTGACTTATATTTTTCGGATTTGAATGGTTCTTGGGATGGTAATCGCAATAATATTTTTGGCGAAGTGCCCGGTGATTCGATTGATATGTATCCTGATGTCTATGTTGGTCGAGCATCAATTGATAATGTTACTGAAGGTAATACATTTGTTAATAAGGTTTTGACTTATGAAAAGAATCCAGTCACTGACTATCTTAAAAAAGTTCTGTTGCCATCAGTGCCTCTTTTTACCAACTATCATGGTCGAATTGTAAATGATACGATTGCTACAATTACACCAGTAGGTTGGTTTGATGCGAATATGATTGACCCAAGTGGCACAACACCAATGCGCGATTCTATTAATAATGGTTTCCATTTTTGCCATATTTCTGCGCATGGCAGTGAAACTGGGGTCGGTTATCAAAATGGTTCTTTGATTTATAATAATTCCGCTGCATCATCGCAGACTAATGGGAATCGTTTGGTAATTGTAAATTCTATTGCTTGCAATGCCGGCGATTTTGGGTATGGACCGTCTGATTGTTTAGCCGAGATAATTGCGAATAATCCTAATGGTGGCGGTGTTGCAGTAATTATGAATTCAAGATATGGTTGGGGCAGTCCGCCTAATTTCGGCCCTTCGGAAAGAATGGACATTAAGTTTTACGATTTCCTCTTTAATGCAGATTCATTTCTAATTGGCATTGCCCATACCCGAAGCAAATCAATTTTTACAAGTTACGGTTTATCTGATGCGGTTTGGCGTTGGTGTATTTATGCACTCAATCTATTTGGTGACCCAGCAAT
Source organism: candidate division WOR-3 bacterium (assembly GCA_026418155.1). Lineage (NCBI taxonomy): Bacteria > Pseudomonadati > Caldifarciminota > Caldifarciminota bacterium. The sequence continues at coordinate 58,424 of JAOABV010000004.1, forward strand.
GCCAATGTGGACTGAAGTGCCACAAAATATGATTTGCCAATTTCCACAAGTTGTTCCACTCGGTCCTTCTAATTTCTCAGTGCAAGTAAATAATACCAGTGGTATGCCAGTTAGCAGGGCTTTAGTTTCGTTACAAAAGGGCAATGAGATTTATGTTCAAAGTTATACTAATAATTCAGGTTTTGCGCAAATTCCGATCACGCCCTTAACCCCAGGTAGGCTCTATCTAACTATTACTGCTCATAATTGTTATCCATTTGAAGATAGTATTTTAGTCCAGTCAAGTGGAGCGTATGTTTCATATCTCCGTTCCATAATCAATGATAGTATTGGTGGTAATGGTGATGGCATTCCTAATCCTGGTGAAATGATTAATTTGAGAACCTGGGTTAAAAACTGGGGTAATATTTTAGCCTCTAATGTTATAGGAAAACTTCGGACTAACAGCACATCAGCAACTATTCAAGATTCAGTTAAAACCTTTGGCAATATACCGGCAAATGATTCAGCATTTACTGGAATTAATGGATATATATTTACAATTGCGCCGAGTTGCACTAATGCGCAACAAGTACCTTTTCGGCTTTATTGTCAGGATGCCTTAGATTCTATTTGGATTTCTTATATTAATCTCAGAATCGGCACACCTGTTTTAACAATTAAGGATAAAATTATCAATGACCAGACCACTGGTAATAATAATGCTCGGCTTGACCCAGGAGAGACCGCAAATTTACTATTGATTTTACGCAATCAGGGATTGGGCAATGGTTATAATGTTCAAGCAACTTTGCGTTCAATGGATTCCAGATTGGTTGTGTTAGATTCTTTTGGTGAATTTGGCACAATCTATCATGAAACTACTGGCGTGAATGTAACTAATCCGTTTACGATTTATGCTTCTTTTACGATTTCGCCAGGAACGCTAATACCGTGTTCGCTCAAGATAATGGCTGACAATAATTATCAAAGAACCGTTGGATTTAATATCGTGGTTGGAGAGTTTCGACCTGTTGACCCAATTCCTGATGGACCAAGAATACCGCCACTTTATTGGGCTTATGATAATACCGATTCCCTTTATAGCGAACGACCGATTTATAACTGGATTGAAATTAAAAATATTGGCACACGGCTACTTTTTGACCATAATGACCAGGTAAGAATAGTTGAACTTCCTAACACTTTTGGAACAATAAAGTTTTACGGACAGCGTTATAATGCGATTAGCGTGAGTGTCGATGGTTTTATCAGATTAGGTGCAGATACAACACGCGATTATACTAATAGCCCAATACCTGACCCAGATGGACCAGCACCAATGATTGCAGTCAATTGGGATGATTTGTATCATTCTAATACTGGAATTGGCGGAGTTTATGTTGGGTATATTATAAATCCATATCCACCTTGCGCAATGATAATCGAGTGGGATAGTCTCTACTACTATCAAGCAACTTCAGTCCGTGATAAGTTCCAAGTGATTATTTTAGACTCGACCGTCACTACACCTACCGGTGATAATGTCATTATTTTTCAATATATGACCGCAAACCGTTATACGAGTTCAACTATCGGTATTGAAGACCCAACTGAGACCATCGGAATTCAGTACTTATTAGACGGAATGTATCATCCAGCATCCGCAGGCATTGTTCCAGGCAGAGCAATTAAGTTCACAACATCAGCACCAATGACCGGCAACAATGAGAATTATCCGAATATGACTATCATAAATAAGATTTTTGCCAATCGTCCCAATCCATTTAAGACACAAACGCAAATTCAGTATTCGTTGTCAAAAGATAGCAAAGTTTCATTGCAAATTTTTGATGTTTCGGGACGATTAATTAGAACTTTAATTAACCGACATCAAACAACGGGTATTTATACTGTCAACTGGGATGCTAAAAACGAACAAGGTGAAAAAGTTAGCCAAGGTATATATTTCTGTAACCTTAAAACAGAGACCGATAATTCAATCCGAAAACTAATAGTTGTTGAATAGATAAACAAAATTTAACTAATTATTCAGTTAGATTTTCAAGATAACTTGGAATTAATGCTTTTTTAAGTGTCTATAAAAATATTTTTCAGTTCCGCTATTTTATTTTTGACTGACAAACTAAAGTATCTGTGTAAAATGTCATGATTTAGGTATAGAATGTATTTTAAGGTATTATTCTATTTACAAATTACGCTTAGATTGCAAGTAGGACGACTATTTTATAAATTGTAAACGAGCAAAATTATTAATAACATCACTAATCCTTACGAAACAGATACATTTATCTAAATTTGAAATCAGGATTACAATTACTTCTTATCTTAAATTAAAATCCCTCTATCTTATAATTGTAAAACGACTAAAGGTATTTTCCATACCATTAATTTTTACAAAATAAACTCCGGTCTTAAGATTGGAAATTGGAATTTGGCAAATTGAGGATTGACCTTTAGAAACAGTTATAGTTTTTATAACTTGTCCTAATGAGTTATAGATTATGAGTTTAATTTCTTGTTCTTTAGGATGGACACAATAAATTATTGGTGATGAACTGATACTGGGAACTATTTTAAGATTATATTCGTTTTGAACATCAAGTATCGGTGCTGATGTTTCAATACTCGTGACTGAGAAATTTTCTATTGCGTCAAAAACAAAATTTCCGTTTGATTCTAAACGGATATAGCGAACTGAATCAAATGATACTGATGCAAGGTCAAAACTACTTTGGGCACTGTTAGCCGTGCCAATTTGGGTCCAAGGACCTTTCCAATTATTAGAAACTTTAACTACTGCTGAACCAGTTCCTGAAGAACGGTAAATAGTGAAGTCATTACCGGGCACATTCTGTATCGGTTTCCACATATCAATTATAATCCATTTAGTATTATCTAACTGATAACCGACAGTATCACGAACCCCTAAGGCACGCACCGGATAGGTTCTGTTAGAACTTGTGGTTACAAATCGCGTAGCAACAACCCGCATACCAAAATTAGTTGGATTAGAAATGGGGTTAAGTCGAATATTTATGTTTATCGAAGAGTCACGAGAATCAGGTACTGTGACATTAAGAGTTTTTTCTTCATAACCAGGACTACGCACCTTTAAGGTATAATTACCAGGCAAATAGAACCGATGAAAATCACCATTAGTCGGCGAAGAATAACTAAGCCAATTTCTTGGTAGAACCCAGATTTGAGCGTATAAAGGTTCGCCCGTAATTGAATCCGTTACAAATCCATGAATTCCTTTACCTGCATTATGAATTAAATATAACATCGCATCCCGATTGATATTGAATGTTGGGTCAATGGCAGATGCTGGTGGTGTTTTAATATTATGCACTTCAATTGACCAACTTACTTCACCGGCAACACCATAACAATAATCTTTGCTGGAACCATTAATCGTATACATAATAAGCGAACCTTGACCATAAGGATAATTATTACCGCGTTGGGAATAACCCTGAGCCAAATGCCAAATTAAAAACTTTTCCGGAACACTATCGTATGTTGTATAACTCCAAGGATTAGAAATGACACTATCGCCCGCATGATAAGTTGTGTAAACTACAAAGGGCTGTCTGACAAACAAATTGTAAAATGCTGTGGCTTCATTTTCACTAAAAGCATCAGAACCACAAGCGGATTCATTGCCCCACATCCATCCAAAATTTCGGTTCAGATCAACTTGCCGGCCATTATAACGAGAACTTGAAACATAACCATCAGGATTAATCATTGGCACCAGCCAAATTTCCCGATTATTTATCAGATAGGTTACGGTTGCATTGGTTGGGTAATTGGTTATCAAGTATTTTATAAATTCAAAACAGACTGCCCAGCCAATCTTTTCATCACCATGAATATTACCATCAAAATATACTGCAGGTTCTGGTTCATCAATAGCAACACTGTCCGATATCTTCATTGCTAAAATTAATCGGTTGTTATGACTGAGTCCCAGTGTTTCTAATTTACAGAATGAAGCGTTGTTGATTGCAATTATATGCATTGTGTCAACAAATTCGGTGTAGGTCAAATATCTTCCTCTTTCGGCTTTGGTAAAAAAATTCTCATAATACATACCGCTGATGTTTTCTTGCAAAGTTGTAATCTTATATCCTTTACGGATTAAATCACTAATCATATCAGGTGTTGCCTCGGCAATGCAGTAATTATCTCGTACTTTATTGATAATAACACCCATCTGGTCAAAAATTTTTACTTGTTCAGGATTGACAATCTCAATGCGAACTAAATCCAAACGCGATGGCATAAGCATTTCAGTTCGTGCTTTTTCTTCTCTTAAAACATCTAAGTCGGTTCTGTTTAATGTCAAATTAGCTAAACTTAAATTTAATCCCAAAGAAAATATTCCTATTAAAAGTATTTTTTTCATTTACACCTCTTTCTAAATTCTAATTTTTAACATTTTCAGACCAAATTATATTTTTTAATTAATATAAAATTATAGCCACTAATTACTAAATTTGTCAATCATTCTATTTGGATTCACAATTTATTCTTATCTTTAAGAATAGAATATTATGAATTTGTCTTAGATTAAGGATTTAATTGCCAAAGCATAAAATTAAGCACTGAAGCAAAACTTACCCATAAAATATATGGTATTAATAATATTCCTGCGGCGATTGAGATATTTGTAAAATGGATAATCGTTAAAAGTATTAAGAGCCAAAGGGCAATGATAACAAAAAAACCAGCGGATGGTGATTTTAATCCAAAAAAGACTAAAGACCAAGATATATTTACTATCAACTGTATAATAAATATTATCAGGGCAATCCGAACCCGAGGATTAGCGAGATCATAACGCCAAACAAGATATGCGGAAATTCCCATTAGCAAAAATAATATTGTCCAAACCGGTGCAAATAACCAATTCGGTGGAGTAATACTCGGTTTTTTTAATGTAGCATACCAAACTGGAATATTCGGCGTTGTAAATATCGAGCCAACAAAACCAGCACCTTGACAAACAATAATACTAATTAATAACTTAATAATATCTTTCATCTTAATCTCCTATTTATAGAATAGAATTGAATTGTATCTTTGAATAAGACAGATATCAGCGATTTATAGTGATACGGATTCACTAAGATTTTTTACCAACCAATGAACTTAAATATCACAAGAAAAAGTTGGGCAAATATTGTACTGACCGCTATTACGCCCAACCATGGATGAAGAAATTGAAACCATTGAAGATATTTGGAATGTGATTGTCTAAGAAGTCCTGAGAGGATAGTTAGACTTGCCAAAATAATAATTGTAATTGCTAAACCCGGATGGCCACTTAAACGGAAATTTATCCCTTGACTTCGCATCACTGCATTTGTTTGCCATCCAATTAAACCGCCAGATAATATGAAAATATAAAACAACAATCCTAATCGGCGATGTTGTCGCAAGGGAAAAGTCCAAGATTCAGTTTTAGTAAATCCAGTTGATAAATTTTTAATGCCTAAAAACAACCCGAATAATTGCCATAAAGGATGGATAAACGCATACCAGGGCATACGATATTTTAATGAAGATAGAATAAAAGTCAATGTATTCTATTGAAAGAAAAATATCTAACAAATGTTTTTGATATTTAGTAGTAAGGATTGATATAATTATAAAAAAAGCCTTTGTTAATCTGTCTC